>DASYFZ010000115.1:0-3273 GCA_036000295.1 Solirubrobacteraceae bacterium | reverse complement strand
GACTTCAACTCGTCGTTCGGCGGTTACAAGGAGTCCGGGATCGGGCGCGAGCACGGGCCTTATGCGATCGACGAGTACCTCCTGAACAAGACGATCTCGATCGACCCCTCGCAGGAGTTCCCCGAGGAAGTCATCCGCTCGGTCGAGACCGCGCCCGCCGTCGTCTAAGCCGGGGCTGGGTCAGGCTGCGCGCCGGGATCGTGCCGGCGCGCAGCCAAACACCTGTCAGTAGGCCTGCGACTGCCCGCCGTCGATCGTCAGCACGGCCCCGTTGACGAACGACGCATCGTCGGACAGCAGGAAGGCGACGACCTTGGCGACCTCCTCGGGTCGACCGAAACGTCGCATCGGATTGACGCTGACGAACTCGCGTCCCGCGGCTTCCCAGCCGTCCTCGCCGCCGATCTGCTTGAGGGAGTCCCTGATCATCTCGGTCATGATCGCCCCGGGCGCGATCGCGTTGACGCGAACGCCGAACTCGCCGTACTCGGTGGCGCCTGACTTCGTCATCCCCGCCACGGCGTGCTTGGCCGCCACGTAGGCCACCAGGTTCGGAACGGCCCGGATGCCGCCGACCGAGGCGGCGTTGACGATCGCCCCGGAGCCTTGCGCCTTCAGATGCGGGAGCGTGTGCTTCATCCCGAAGAACACGCCCTTGACGTTGATCGCGAGAACGCGGTCGAGCGCCTCGGTTTCGTACTCGCCGAGCGGGTTCTGCCCGCCCTCGATCCCGGCGTTGTTGTAGAGGCCGTCGATCCGCCCGAACCGCGACACGGTGTCCGCGACGCTCGAGCTCACGTCTCGCTCCTGCGCTACGTCGGCGACGATCGCAAGTAGCTCTACGGACGGCACCGCGGCGACGATCTGCTCCCGCGCTCGTTCGACCCCGCCGGCGTCGACGTCGAGGAGAGACAGGTGCGCGCCCTCCTGAGCAAGGCGCAGCGCAGCGGCGTACCCGAGGCCGGTCGCCGCGCCGGACACCATCACGACCTTGCCTTCAAAGCGTCTATCCATCAGCTTTCCTCCGACGTAGATCCGAGGCGACGCGGCGCCTCACGGGCTGTACGGGGTCTTGTCGATCAGCGACAGCACCTCGCGGTCGGTAACTCCCGCGATCCGGGTTGCCGCCGCGACGAACTCCGGGTCCTCATACGCCTTCGCAAAGGCGGCCGGAACGGTGTTGGCGTCCGCTACCTCCCAGAGGTCGTGGACCTCGTGCAGGTCGCCGATCAGCGTGCTCCATGCGCCGACCAGCGTCCAGCCGTTGGACTCCATCACCCGCCGCACGGTGACCATGGCCTCGAAGAAGACCGGGAGCTGGCCGTACTTGACCTTGACGTTGGCATAGACGTAGGGCATCAGACCGAAACCTCCTCGCCGTACGTCTCGCGCAGGCGACGCTTGAGGATCTTCCCCGCCGCGTTTCGTGGCAGCTCGTCGACCACGACGATCGCGGAGGGCTTCTTGTAACCGGCGAGGTACTCCCGGCAATGCGCGATCAGCTCCGCATCGTCGACCGCGACATCACCGCTTGCGACGATGAACGCCACGGGCGTCTCGACCCAGCGCGGGTGCGGGACGCCGATGACGGCCGCATCTGCGACCGCCGGATGATCGAGCAACACGCGCTCGACCTCTGCGGGATACACGTTCTCGCCACCGCTGACGATCATGTCCTTCTTGCGGTCGACGAGCCACAGGTAGCCCTCGTCGTCGACCCGGGCCAGATCGCCGCTGTGAAACCAGTCCCCGGCGAAGGCCTCCTGGCTGGCCTCGGCCTGCCGGTGGTACCCCGCCATCACGTTGGGTCCGCGATAGACGATTTCGCCGACGGCGCCGGCGACGACGTCGCGCAGATCATCGTCGACCACTCGCAGCTCGACGCCGAGCATCGGCTTGCCGACCGAGCCCATCTTCCGGGTCGAGTCGGGTCCCTTGAGCAGCGTCGTCGCGCCGGACATCTCGGTCTGGCCGTAGGCGCTGACGATCGCGGCGTCCGGGAAGGTCTGCTGCATCGCCTCTAGCGTCCTGTGCGGCGCCGGCGAGGCGCCCCACATCGCAACTCGCAGCCTGCGCGGATCGACGCGCGCCACCGCATCGCTTGAGCAGATCGCAGCCCACTGCGTCGGGACGAAGATGCACATCGTCACGCGGTGCTCGTCGATCAGTCCGAGCGCCGCCTGGGGATCGAACGCGTTTGTCGATGTGATGATTACCGTTGCGCCGAGCACCAGAAACGGCAGCAGCCCGTTGATCCCGCCGATGTGGAAGAGCGGCATGCCGGAAAGCCACACATCAGCGTCGCTCGCCCGCATCTCGTGGATCCAGCTCAGGGTGCTCGCAACGAGGTTGCGATGCGTGAGCACCGCGCCCTTCGGACGACCCGTGGTGCCGGACGTGTAACACATGAGCGCGGCGTCGTCGTCGAGCACATCGGCCGTCTCGCGACGGGGCGGCGACGAGGCGACGACCTGCTCGTACGCCGGCCCGACTTCGAGCACCATCCGCAGCGCCCCGGGCTGGGGCGGCGCCGAGTCGCAGATCAGCACGCTCGCGCCGGAGTCGGCGAGGACGTACTCGACCTCGTTGGGCGCCAGGCGGAAGTTGATCGGGACCGCCACCGCGCCGAGCCGATGGCAGGCCAGAAGTGCCTCGACGAACTCGATGCGGTTGTGCAGGAGCAGCGCAACGCGATCTCCGGGCTGTACGCCGTTGCCGGCGAGAACCGCGGCGACGCGGGCGGCGCGATCGTGAAGCTCGGAGTGGGTTCGGGTGTCGTCGCCGAATACAACCGCGAGATGGTCAGGGTGCGATCGGCACGCACGGCCCGTGAGCTGGGGCAGCGTCAGCCGGCGTGACTGCTCGAGCGCGGAGCCCATCGGCCGGGTCGATTCAGACCGGGGGCGTGCCATCGGGCGGGACACCGGCGACGGCGAGTATCCGGGCGGTGAAGAATTCGGCGATCGTCGCCAGCAACAGCGTGTGGTCCGGGCGGTACCAATGCCAGATGCTGTTGTAGAGGCCGAGAATCGCGCGGGCGAGCATCCGGGGGTCGCGCTCCGGTATGGCGCCCTCCCGCATAGCGTTCTGGAGGAATCGAGTCCAGGCGATCTCGAGCGCGCGCGTCTGCTCGCGACCGACCAGACGCGCCTGCTCTTCTCGTTCTGAGCTGCTCTCTTCGCTCAGCAGCGCCTGTTCGGAAACGAGGACACGGTTGCGCAGGACCTCGTGCTCGGAGAGGGCGAAGCAGTCGTCGCATACCGCCCGGAGCGC
>DASYFZ010000108.1:0-3490 GCA_036000295.1 Solirubrobacteraceae bacterium | reverse complement strand
ATCCCCTGCTGGTGCTGGTCTCGCTGCTCACCGCCTCGGCGCTCACGTTCGCGCTCGCGCCCGTGTACATCGGCGCCCTGTTCGGCACCGCAATTCTGGTCTGGCAGATCACTGGAGACGGCGAGGCGACGCTGTTCGAGGGCGCCGCCCTCATCGCCACGTTCGTGATCCTCGCCACCGTCGCCGCCTTCGAGTAGGGAAGGGCTGGAATCCCGCCTCGCCGGTCCGGCGAGCAGGCAACGAACCTGCGAGGCGGGACTTCCAGCCCTCACGCAGGCCCCTCCAGCCCACACGCGGCCGAAGTTGCTAAGCTGACGTTTACGTAAGCTTCAGTTTGAGTATTCGAGAGGAAGATCTACCCTGACCACGTTGCAAGCGAAGCCAAACCGATTTACGTCGCGTATCGGCGTCACCGCTGAGCACGACAACTACAAGTGGTGGGCGTTGTCGTGCACCAGCCTCGGCATGCTGCTGGCGACGATCAACTCCGGCACTCTGATCATCGCGCTGCCCGATCTCGAGCGCAGCCTGCACACGAGCCTGCTCGAGCTGGTGTGGGTGATCCTCGTCTACATGATCGCCTCGACTGTGCTGGTGCTCAGCGCCGGCCGGTTGTCTGACCAGTTTGGGCGAAAGAAGGCGTATATCGGTGGCTTCATCGCGTTTGCCGTGGCATCGCTCGGCGCCGGCTTTGCCGGCAGCGGCACGGAGCTGATCGTGTGGCGGATCCTCCAGGGGATCGGGGGATCGTTCCTGTTCGCAAACGCGGCAGCGATCGTCACCGACGCATTCCCGCGCAACCAGCTCGGGATGGCGATGGGGACCAACACGATGGTCGCCGCGGTCGGCCTGGTGATCGGTCCAGTGCTCGGCGGCGCGCTCGTCTTGATCTCCTGGCACTGGGTGTTCTGGTTCAACGTCCCGTTCGCGCTTGCCGGAAGCGCCTGGGCCTGGCTGGTGCTGCGCGAGCTCAGCGGTCGCTCCGAGGACCGTTCGTTTGACTTCGCCGGCACGCTCACATTCCTGATCGGGCTGACCGGACTCGTGCTCGGCATCTCCAAGGGCGGCCTCTCCGGTTGGACCGAGCCACTCGTGATCGGCAGCCTGATCGCCGCGGCCGTGTTCCTGCCGCTGTTCGTGCTGATCGAGCGCCACAGCAACGCGCCGATGCTCGACCTGTCGATCTTCCAGAACCGCTTGTTCTCCACAGCCGCGGCCGCCGCCTTCATCAACGGGCTCGCGCGGTTCGCGCTGATGTTCGTGTTCGTCTTCTACTTCCAGGGCGTCCAGGGCAACTCGCCGATCGTCGCCGGCATCAAGCTCGCGCCGCTCGCGATCGGGATGCTGATCTCCTCGCCGCTGGCAGGCATCTGGGCAGACCGCAAGGGCTCGCGGATGCTGGCGGTCGGCGGGATGATCGTTCAGGCTGTCGGACTGGCGCTGATGACCACGCTGCAGCGCGACACCGGCTATCTCGCGCCCGGTATCTACATGTTCATCGTCGGTATCGGCTCGGGCATGTTCAACTCGCCCAACACCGCGGCGATGATGGGCACGGTGCCGGCGCACCGCCGCGGGATCGCGGCCGGCGCGCGGGTGCTCGTGCAGAACACCGGCGCGGTCATCTCGATCGCGTTCGTGCTCGCGGTCGTCACCTCGTCGGTGCCGAAGAACGTGCTGTTCAGCGTGTTCTCCGGGCTGGCAAACCACATCTCGACGGCGCAGCTCGACCCGTTCATCTCGAACATGCACACGGCCCTGTGGACGCTGAGCGCGGTGTCGCTCCTGGGAGCGTTCGTGGCGGGAGCGCGGCCCAAGCACGTGAGCGTCGAGGTCGAGGACGAGCGCCCAGCTCGCGCCGAGGTCCAGGCGGCGGCATGAGCGCGGTAGCGACGAAGGCACTGCGGATCGGCGAGGTCGCGGAGCTGACGGGCACCACGCCCCGGACGATCCGCTACTACGAGGAGATCGGGCTGCTTCCGGGCGCCGCCGACCGGACCCAGGGCAGGCACCGCAGCTATACCGAGGCCGACGTTGAGCGCGTGCGCGAGATCATCCGCTTGCGCGACCTACTCGGGCTGTCGCTGGATCAGCTGTCGGAGCTGCTCGAGGCCGAGACGGCGCGAGCCGAGCTTCGCAAGGAATACGCGCACACCGACGACCCCGAGCGGCAACGGCGGATCCTCGACCAGGCGCTAGGTCACATCGTCACGCAGCTGTCGCTCGTCAGGGAGCGGCGCCGCGAGCTCGAGCAGCTCGAGCGCGAGCTCGTCAACAAGCGCAAGGCCGTGCAGAAGCGTCGGTCAGAATTGGAGGAGTGAGCCTTCGAGCAGCAGGTGTGGACCGCCGGGCGATGGCGACGCTGTCGGCCGGACACCTGTTCACGGATATCGCGCAGGGCTCGATCCCCGCGCTGCTGCCGTTCCTGATCGCGCAGGACCACCTCAACTACGCCGCGGCGTCGGCGCTGGTGCTGGCCGCGACGATCTCGTCCTCGATCATCCAGCCGGCGTTCGGCCACATCTCCGACCGACACTCGCTGCCCTGGCTGATGCCGCTGGGGCCGGCGCTAGGCGGGCTCGGGGTGGCGCTTGCGGGCCTCGCGCCGACGTATCCGCTGACCTTCGCCGCCGTCGTGCTCAGCGGGATTGGCGTGGCCGCCTTCCATCCCGAGGGCTCGAGGTTTGCCAACTACGTGTCGGGTGCTCGGCGCGCCAGCGGGATGAGCCTGTTCAGCGTCGGCGGCAACGTCGGCTTTGCGCTCGGCCCGGTGCTCGTCACGCCGCTGGTGGTCCTGTTCGGGCTGCACGGCACCGTGTTCGTGCTCGTGCCGACGTTCCTGATGGCGGTCGTCCTGATCCACGAGCTCCCGCGCCTGAAGCGCTTTCGCACCGACGTCGTCGGCGGACGCGTGCAGCGTGGCGACGAGCCTGAGGCCTGGGGGCCGTTCGCGCTGCTGGCGTCGGTGATCGCGCTTCGCTCGTTCGTGTACTTCGGCCTGGTCACGTTCATCCCGCTCTACTACGTCGGCGTCCTGCACACGAGCAAGGCAGCGGGCAACGCGGCGCTGTCGGCGATGCTGCTCGGTGGCGCCGTCGGCACGCTGATCGGCGGCCGGCTGGCCGACCGCTTCGGGCGCCGCACGGTCCTGATCGGGTCGATGATGCTGCTGCCGCCGCTGATCGTGGGCTTCCTGCTGTCGGGGCCCGTGCTGGCGGTCGTATTCGCGGCGCTCGCGGGAGCCGCCACGATCGCGACGTTTGCGGTGACGATCGTGATGGGACAGGAGTATCTGCCCGGCCGGCTCGGTGTGGCCGCGGGCGTGACGATCGGCCTGTCGATCGGTTTGGGTGGCGTCGGCGCGCCACTGCTCGGCGTGCTCGCCGACGCCCACGGCCTCAATGCGGTGTTCGAGACGATCGCGGTACTGCCGCTGCTGGCGCTGGGACTGACGCTGGCGCTGCCGACCCGCGCGCCCAGCGATTCGCGA
>DASYFZ010000696.1:0-12679 GCA_036000295.1 Solirubrobacteraceae bacterium | reverse complement strand
GCGGTCCGCGGCTCGCGCGAGCGCTTGGCGTCTACGGCCTGGTGATGGGCGTGGCGGCAGCCAGCGGACAGCTGATCGGAGGCGTACTCGTGCAGGCCGATGTGCTCGGCCTGGGATGGCGCAGCTGCTTTCTGATCAACGTCCCGATCGGCCTAGCCGCGCTCGCGCTGGCGCCTCGCGTCGTACCCGAGTCCCGCGGACAGCGTGGAAGCCGGCTCGACGTCGGCGGGACGCTCCTGCTCACGGCGGCGGTCACGGCGATCGTGCTGCCGCTGGTCGAGGGTCGCCAGCACGGCTGGCCATTGTGGACATGGGTGTCGCTATCAAGCGCGCCGCTTATCCTGCTGGCGTTCGCGGCGCACCAGCGGCGCCTGGCGCGACGTGGGGGAGAGCCGGTGATGGCACCTGCCCTGTTCCGCAACCGCGCGTTCAGCGTCGGCCTGATCACCCAGCTCGTGTTCTGGTCCGGGCAGGCGTCGTTCTTCCTCGTGCTTGCGCTGTACCTGCAGCAGGGCCGGGGCCTGAGCGCGCTGGACTCGGGTCTCGTGTTCACGATCCTGGCGATCAGCTACGTGGTCGCGTCGGCACAGGCGCCGGCGCTGGTCGCGCGGCACGGCCGTCGGCTGATCGCGGCCGGCGCGCTGGTGCTGGCTGCGGGGCATGGCCTGCTGCTCGCGGCGGTCGCGCACATCGGGGACGGCGGGTCGATCGTCTACCTGATCCCCGGACTGCTGACGGTCGGTGCCGGGATGGGACTGCTGATCGTGCCGCTGACGACCACGATCCTGTCCGGCGTCGAGCCCCAGTATGCGGGCGCGGCTTCCGGGGCGATGACGACCATGCAGAACGTGGGCGCCGCGCTGGGCGTGGCGGTCACGGGCGTGATCTTCTTCGGCGCCCTGCACGGAGGCTACGCCCACGCGCTCGTGCTCAGCCTCGCTCAGCTCGCAGGGTTGCTGGTGGCGGTGGCAGCTTTGACGCGGCTGCTGCCGGCGGGTGAGCGCGAGTTGCCGGCGGGCGCGGCGGCGTCGACCGGAGAGCTCGGCGCGGCGGCGGTCGGCGAGCCGGCGTGAGGCGCCCCGATGTCGCAATCGTCCCACCCGACAAGGCTCGTTTGGGCTGGGGGACGTTCGCTCCGTGGGAGGGAGCGAACATCCCACGCCACCCGCACGCGAGCTCGGGTGGGACGTTTGCCCATGCTTACCTCAAAAAGCCCGGGGCGGCGCGCCGAGCCGGGAACGCCTAACAGCAGTCGCAGCTTCGCCCACGCCAGGCGTCCCACGCCTCGCGCAGAGCGACGCCGCCGATGCCAACTGCCACCAGCGGGTCTGCCCACCACCAACCGACCAGCGCGTTCGCCGCTAGCCCTACGAGCAGCCCAGCGGACAGATACGCACACAGCAGCGTTTGGCGGCTCTCGCTGGTGGTCGCAGCTGATCCGAGCGCAGTGCCCACCTTGCGCTTGGCGGCGGCGAGCGGCGGCATCGTTACGAGGGTTACGACCGCCAACCCGATCCCAACCCAACTCGCGGCAGGGTGTCGTCCGTCCAGCAGGTCGCGGCCGCCCTCGACGAACACATACGCGGCCAGCAGCACGAACGACGCGGCGATCAACTGCTGCGCCCGGCGCTCGGCTCGCTGAGACGCCGACCGCTGTCCCGCCATCAGCCACAGCACGACCACGCCGGCGGCCACTTCGATGAGACTGTCCGCGCCGAACCCGACGAGCGCCACCGAGCCCGCGATTACGCCTGCGCTGAGCGCGATAGCCGCCTCTACCAGATGCCAGCCGAGGCCGAGGCGTGCGAGCAGCCGAGCACGCCGCACGAGGCGCTGACGGTCAGCGGTTCCCGGTGCGTAGCCGACGCTCTGGATAACTGGCAGCGAGGTGCCGGTGCTCACTCCGACAACGGTACGTCACGTCAGCTCGCCAGGCATGCGATGGCAACTTTCAAAGCCCCGATCACGGGCGAAACTACCTCACAGGTAATCGTGCCGCGTCGGCCTGCGCGGTAGCTTTGGCGCATGGCAGTCACCACGGCAGAACCGCTCGGCTCGCGGCCCCAGGTAGGCGAGCTGCTCAGGGCGTGGCGCCAGCGCCGCAGCCTCAGCCAGCTCGAGCTGGCGCTCGAGGCTGACGTGTCCTCGCGTCATGTGAGCTTTCTGGAGACCGGGAGGTCTCGGCCCAGCCGCGACATGGTCCTGCACCTGGCCGAGCATCTCGAGGTTCCGCTGCGCGACCGCAACGGCTTGCTCCTCGCGGCCGGCTACGCGCCCGTCTACGCCGAGCGCGAGCTGCAGACGCCCGAGATGGAGCCTGTGCGCCAGGCGCTCGATCGATTCCTGCGCGCCCACGAGCCGTTTCCCGCGGTCGTCGTCGATCGCCACTACAACCTCGTCTCTTCAAACGATGCCGTCGCGCTGCTGACCGAGGGCGTCGCGGCGTCGCTGATGGAGCCTCCCGCCAACGCGCTGCGGATCACGCTGCACCCCGAGGGTATGGCGCCGCGCATCGCCAACCTCGAAGAGTGGAGCGCGCACCTGCTGCACCGCCTGCGCCGGCAGGCCACGGTCACGGGCGACCCGGAGCTCGAGGCCCTCTACGAGGAGCTCGCCACGTATCCGGGGGTGGCCACCGACGTGGCCCCCGACGACGGCGCCGACATCGTGCTGCCGATGCGGCTGCGCGCGGCCGATGGCGAGCTGTCTTTCTTCAGCACGATCTCGACGTTCGGGACGGCCGTCGACATCACGCTGGCGGAGCTGGCGATCGAGGCGTTCTATCCCGCCAACGCGCGCACCGCCACACGGCTGCTGCGCGACATCGGCGCCGACAACATGTGACCGAGCTCGCGATCAACCGCTCTGTCGAACCCCGGACATGGGTGCTCCAGGAGGGGTACCGGCTGCTCGCCTACCTGCAGCTGGGACGGTCGGGGGCCAACAGCGGCGAGCTCAAGCGAGACGACGAGAGGTGGCAGATCAGCTCTCGCCGGCGGCGGCCCGAGGAGGTCGTGCTCGGAGAGCCGGCAGACCCGATCGTCGCATTCGACCGCGACCAGGCGACGGTGCGCGGGATTCCCGAGCCGCTCCCCTGGACGTTCAGCGGGCGTCTGAGCCACTCCCGCGCGGTGCTTGGCAGCGGCGAGAAGGCGATCACGCTCGAGACCGCGGGGTGGCGGCCGCAGGCCACGGTCGACGTTCAGGGCGAGTGGGAAGAGCGAGACCTCGTGGTGCTCGCGTGCTTCTTTGCGGCGATCGCGCGCCGGCGCCGCTCGACGTTCGTCGGCAGCGCGGTGCCCGGGACGTAACGGAGAGCACCGCCAGGTGCTCCTAATTACAAGTCCCTTGCAGTAGCCGGACGCTCCGAGCTACGTTGCCTGAATGCGCTTGCGGGCATTCTGGGGATCGCTCGATCATGGGCAAAGACGCACCCTGGTGATGATGGCCGCGATCGTGGCCGGGCTGCACGTGCTGGGGTTCGCGACGCTGATCGCGTTGGTCGCGCCGAGCCACTACGCGCTCGGAGCGACGGGCACGTTCACGATCGGGATCGGTGTGACGGCGTACACGCTCGGGCTGCGCCACGCGTTCGACGCCGACCACATCTCGGCGATCGACAACACGACTCGCAAGCTCATGCAGGAGGGCAAACGTCCGCTGAGCGTCGGCTTCTGGTTCTCGCTCGGCCACTCGACGGTCGTGTTCGCGCTCGCGGTCCTGATCTCAATCGGCGTGCGGTCGATCGACGGGTCGGTCCGAAACGACGGCTCGCAGCTGCACAGCGTCACGGGCTGGGTCGGCACGACCGTGTCGGGCTCGTTCCTGTACCTAATCGCCGCGCTCAACGTCGTGATCCTGGTCGGCATCGTCAAGGTGTTTCGCGAGATGAAGAGCGGCCGCTTCGACGAGGCCGCGCTGGAACGTCACCTCGACCAGCGTGGGTTCATGAACCGCTTCCTCGGACGGCTCACGAAAGCGGTCACGAAGCCGCGTCAGATGTATCCGATCGGCTTGCTGTTCGGTCTGGGCTTCGACACCGCGACCGAGGTCGCGCTACTCGTCATCGCAGGCAGCGCGGGCGCCGCCGGCCTGCCCTGGTACGCGATCCTGTGCCTGCCCGTGCTGTTTGCCGCCGGGATGTCGCTGATGGACTCGATCGACGGCTCATTCATGAACTTCGCCTATGGGTGGGCGTTCTCAAAGCCCGTGCGCAAGGTCTTCTACAACCTCACGATCACCGGGCTGTCGATCGCCGTCGCGTTGGTGATCGGCACGATCGAGCTCGGCGGCCTCGTCGCGCAGCATCTAGAGCTCTCAGGCTCGTTCTGGAGCTGGTTCGAGAACATCGACATCAACCTGCTCGGCTTCATCATCGTCGGCCTGTTCGTCGCGACGTGGGCGCTAGCGCTGTTGGTCTGGCACTTCGGGCGGATCGAGGAACGCTGGACCGAGCACCTGGCCGACCGTGAGGTCGCCCGGTGACTCGCCCGGCAGACAGCCCCCCGCAGGCATTCGCCGATCTCGACGACGCGATCCGCGGACTTCGCGACTCAGGGTTGCGGCTGTCGACCGCGCGGCGACTGGTACTCGATGCGCTGTTCGCCGCGGAGGGCCCGGTGTCGGCCGCGCAGCTCGCGCGCACGCTCTCGCTCGACGAGTCGTCGGTCTACCGCAATCTCGAACTACTCGAAGAGCGGGGCGTGGTGCGGCACCTGCATCTCGGCCACTCCGCGGGCCTGTACGTGCTCGCGGGTGAGCGCGATACCGAGTATCTGTACTGCGAGCGGTGCGCGTTGGTCACGGCGGTGACGCCCGATCGCCTTGACCCGATTCGCGAGCAGGTCCGCAGCGAGTTCGGCTACACGCCCCGGTTCACGCACTTCGCGATCGTCGGGCTCTGCGCGGACTGCGCCGGCCGGGACTCCTAGAGCCCGGGCATCACGACCCAGAGCTTCGGCGCGAGCGCGGTCAGCGCCGCCGTGTCGAGCTCGCGGACGGTCGAGCAGCCGGCGCGCTCCATCTCGATCACGAGCTCGCGCCACGCGCGTGCGACGGGGGCCACCCGCGCAGTCGGCCCCCAGCCGGTCGTGGCGCGCAGCTCGTCGGCACGCGCGCGTGCGTCCTCGAGCGTCACGTCGCCGAACGACCGGTTGGCGCCGCCGATGTAGAGCTGCTGGTCGAGGATCTGCTCGCGCTCGGCGCTCGGCTCCATGCTCATGCCCCCGCCATCTGCCGCGCCGCGACCGCAACCTGGCCGTAGGAGATGCCGCCGTCGCCGATCGGCAGGCGCTCCGGGGTGAGGACGCGCAGACCGCGCGCGTCCAGTCCCGCCCACACGCTCTCGAGCAGCCGCCGGTTCAGAAAAACGCCCCCGCCCAGGACCACGAGCTCGGTGCCGTTGACGTCCGCCAACGCGCTGCAGGCATCGACGGTCACCGCCGCGACCGAGGCATGAAAGCGGGAAGCGATCACGCCCGCGCCCACCCCAGCTGCGATGTCGGCGCACACGGCGCTGATCAGCTCCCGCGGATCCATCACGAGCGTCCCGTCGACGTCTTCCAGCGACATGGGATAAGCGCCTCGCTCGTGCGGGTCACACGCCGCCTCGAGCTCGATCGCCGCCTGGCCCTCGTAGTTGACGACCGTGCGGCAGCCGCACAGCGCCGACACCGCGTCGAACAGGCGGCCCATGCTCGTCGTCAGCGGCGACGCCACACCGCTCTGAAGCAGGCCCGAGACCTGGGCCCATTTGCGTTCGGGGACGAGCTCGCGCAACGGCCGGGGCGGCATCGCGCAGGCCGCCGCCAGCCACGCGCACGCAACCCGCCACGGCTCGCGGATCGCACGCTCGCCGCCTGGCAGGCGCACCGCCCGCAGGTGCCCGCCGCGGCGGAAGCCACCGATATCTCCCACCAGCAGCTCGCCGCCCCAGATCGTTCCGTCTGTCCCGTAGCCGCTGCCGTCGAAGATCGCGCCGACAGCGGTGCCCTGTTCGCCGTGCTCGGCCAGACACGCGGCCAGGTGGGCATGATGGTGCTGCACCCCGATCAGCTCCACGCCCTCGCGCTCGAACGCGTACTTGGTCGACAGGTACTCCGGATGGAGGTCATGGGCCACGACCTCGGGCGTGGCCGCGAACAGGCGCTCGAAGTGCTCAACCCCCTCGGTGAACGAAAGCAGCGTCTCGTAGTTCTCCAGATCGCCGATGTGGTGGCCCACCCAGGCGCGGCTGCCACGAGCGAGGCAGAACGTGTTCTTCAGCTCGGCTCCGCACCCGAGCACCGGGCGCGGAGTGCCGCCGGGCAACATCATCGCGGCGGGCACGTACCCGCGCGAGCGCCGCACGAACAGCGGCCGCCGGCTCGCCACCACTCGCGCCACCGAGTCGTCGGTGCGCGTCTCGATCGGGCGGTCGTGGACGAGCAGGAGGTCGGCGATCGCGCCGAGCCGATCCACGGCGTCTTCGTCGCGGTAGGCGATCGGCTCGTCGGACGCGTTGCCGCTGGTCATCACCAGCGCTCCGGCGCCGAAGTCGGCCAGCAGCAGGTGGTGAAGCGGGGAGTAGGGCAGCATCACGCCCAGCTCGACCGCGCCGGGCGCGACTGACCGCGCCACGGCCGCGTCCCGCCGGCGTGAGGCGAGCACGATCGGGCGCTGTGGGCCGCTCAGCAAGGCGCGCTCAGCCTCCCCGAGATCCACCAACCGCTCCGCCTCGCCAGGCGACCCGACCATCAGCGCAAACGGCTTGTCCTCGCGGTGCTTGCGCGCCCGCAGCGCGCCGACCGCCGCCTCGTCGTCGGCCCTACAGGCGAGGTGGTACCCCCCGATCCCCTTGATCGCGACGACCGCACCGCCCCGCAGCGCGCCGACCGCGGCCGCGAGCGCCGCGTCCGACCGGGCCAGCGCGCGGCCCTCGGAATCGAGCAGCGACAGTGACGGCCCGCAGCGAGGGCAAGCGTTTGGCTGGGCGTGGAAGCGCCGATCGCGCGGATCCTCGTACTCGGCCAGACACTCGTCGCACATCTGAAACCCTGCCATCGTCGTCAGCGGACGGTCGTAGGGCACGCCGCGCACGATCGTGAACCTCGGACCGCAGTTGGTGCAGTTGATGAACGGGTAGCGGTAGCGCCGGTCCGACGGGTCAAGCAACTCGCGCAGGCAGTCGTCGCAGGCCGCGCTGTCGGGAGTCACCGGCACGTCGGCACGCTCGCCGTGCGGGCTGGGACGGATCTCGAAGGCACTGTCGCCGGCCGGCTCGCAATCGACGACCGTCAACGCCTCGAGTACAGCGAGCGGCGGGGCGCAAGGACCCAGCCGCGCCAGGAACCCCAAGACCGCGTCGCTCGAGCCCTCGATCTCGAGCAGCACCCCCTGCGAGTCGTTCAAGACGTAGCCGGAGAGCCCGAGCTCGCCGGCCAGGCGGTGGACGTAGGGCCGAAAGCCGACGCCCTGCACGGTGCCCTCGACGCGGACCCGTGCGCGACGACGCGTGGCAACGCTCATGCCGGCTCAGCCTTCGGCACGAGCTCGACCAGCTCCCGCAGACAGTGATATGCCCCGGCCTGCGCCTCCTGGATCCGCGGGATGTGCTCGGAGCGTGTGATCACGACGTGGTCGGCGAGCTGCTCAGAACCGATCCGCCCGCCGTCGTAGCCGACCATCGCAATCGTCTCGAGCCCCCGTCGCCGCGCCTCCGCGAGCGCCTCGATCACGTTGACCGAGTTGCCCGACGTGGAGAGCGACAGCAGCACGTCGCCGGGACTGCCGTACGCGATCACCTGGCGAGAGAAGATCGCGTCCACGCCGATGTCGTTGGCGATCGCCGTGAGGATGCCGGTGTCTTCGGTCAAGTCGATCGCGGGCCGTGCGCCGCCGCCGAAAGCCGCGGCGCGAAAGTCGGCGACCACGTCCATCGCGTCGGTCGCCGAGCCGCCGTTGCCGAGCGCCAGCAGCTTTCCGCCGTGCTCGAAGCTCCTGCGCACGACGCAAGCGGCGTCGACCAGCACAGCGCGGTTCTCGGTCAGCGTCTGCTCGCGCAGCGCACCGATCTCGTCGGCCTTCATCAGCACCGAGCGCCGGACGTCGTCGAGGACGGGCTCCAGCGCGGACTCGCGCTCGTCGAGGAACGGGTACAGGAAGCTCGATGCGCCGGCGTCGTGGGTGCGGCGTTCGGTGCGTCCTTTGAGCAGGCCCCGGTGCTCGAAGAACACGTGCACGAGTTCCCAAAGCACGTGGTAGAGCGTCTCGACGAGCTCCTGGGCGACGAAGCGGTCGCCGGTCAGCGGCTCGAACTCCCAGTCGGCGCCAACCCGTGCGAACGCGATCGTCAGACAGCCGCGGACGCGACCCGCCAGCACCACCGCGGCGGCGTCGGCGGCGTCGGAGGCCGCGCCGAACGCGATCACGATGTCATCGGGCATCACGAGCAACTCCGCCTGCGCCGGCAGCGAGCCACCCTCCGCGGTGAGCCCGATCGCGGGCAGCGCTCGCTTGCCGACGATCACCGGGTGCACAAACTCGACGGCGACGTGCCGCGCGTCCGAGCGCGCGGTCGGCGAGCCGCCCGATGCAATCAGCCGTCCACCGCGCGCGAACCGCTCCGCCATCGCGTGGCACAGCCGCGCCAACCGCTCGGACTCCCGGGCGAAGAATTCCCGGTTTGCCTCGGTGCGCGCCCGGACCTGCGCGTGCAGGCGCGCGTCGAGGGCCCCCTCGAGGGCGCTGTCACGCAAGCGCCCCCTCCGGAGTCGCGGCCGACTGGAGCCACTCCCGCCAGCCGTCGATTCCCTCGCCCGTCCTCGCGCTCACCAGCATCCGCGGCACGTCAGGATGAACCTGGTCGAGGTAGTACAGGAACTTGTCGAGGTCGTAGTCGAGGTGGGGGAGGAGGTCGATCTTGTTGACCAGCACGAGGTCGCAGGTGCGGAACATCAGCGGGTACTTCAGCGGCTTGTCCTCGCCCTCGGTCACCGAGCTGACCATCACGCGCACGTCCTCGCCGACCCGGAACTCGGCCGGGCAGACGAGGTTGCCGACGTTCTCGATCACGAGCAGGTCGATCTGCTCGAGCGGGAGCGCGCCGAGTGCCGAGCGGACCATGTTCGCGTCGAGGTGGCATTCGCCGCCGAACCCCGGGTCGGTGTTCAGCTGGGTGACCGGCACGTGGAGCGATGCCAGCCGGTCGGCGTCCATCGAGCCCTGCACGTCGCCCTCGAGCACGCCGACGCGCACGCCCGGCAAGTCCGCCACGACCCGCTCGAGCAGCGTCGTCTTTCCCGCCCCCGGGGCGCTCATGAAGTTCACGACCCTGACGCCCGCCCGATCGAAGTCGGCCCTGTTGGCGGCCGCGATCGTGTTGTTCGCGTCGAGCGCTTCCTCGACGACTTTCACCTTGGTCCGATGCATTGCACCTCCTCGACCTCAATCGACTCGACCTCGAACTCGTTTCCGCTCGTCACGGTGACCTCGCTGCTGCCGCACTCCGGACAGCGGAAGAACGGGAGGTCCATCTCCCACGTGGTCGCGCAGGCATCGCAGCGCAGCGCCGCGGCGACCAGCTCCTGCTCGAGCCGTGCGCCTTCGCAGACGGTGCCGCGCGCCACGAACTCGAAGTAGAACTCCAGCGACTCGGGCACCACCTGGCGCAGCCCGCCGACGCGCAGATTGACGACGGACACGCGCCGGCCGTCGGCGTGCTTGGCGACCGTGTTGACGATCGCGCTGCTCAGCGAGAGCTCGTGCACCGCAGCTCGTCGACGGTCTCGACCACCAGCCCGACCGCACGCTGTACGGCGTCAGCGACCTGTTCGGACAGGCCCCAGCCCATCTGCTCGACGTCCGCCGGCTCGCAAGCGATCACCATCACCCGGCCGGGCCAGGCGCCGACCGACTTGACGAACCGCAGCACCGTATGCGGGTCCATGCCGTGCGGATTGATCGCGTCTCCGTCCTCGATCTGGCCGGCCACAGACTCCTCGTCGGCCTCCATCACGTACAGGGTGCCGGGCTCGCCGCCCTGGCGGCTGACGTCAAGAATCACGAGCGCGTCGTACCCCCGCATCACCTCGTAGGCGAGATCGAGGCCGCCGGTGCCGGCATCCATCACGGCGACGTCGTCGGGCAGGTCGAGCTGCTCGAGCCGGCGCGCGACCTCACCGCCGAAGCCGTCGTCGCGCAACCAGGCGTTGCCGACGCCGGCCACGAGGATCCGGCGCAGGGGCGGGTCTGTGCTCATCGGTCCATCACCTCCACCTCCTCGGCGAAGAAGAACAGGTACCGGCCGGTCTCGCGCATCAACTCCTGGCCGGGGTCGTCGTCGATCGTCACCCCGAGATGCGTGCGGCCGTCGTAGTCGGTGAAGATCCGCTCGATCGTGGCGCTGCGCCCGTCGAGCATCCGCGCGTGCAGATCGGCGTCCGGGCGGGGACGGATGATCACCCCGGAGCCGCGCCGAAAAGTGACGCCGTCGATCTCGGCGGCTTCCTCGCCCGCCCGCGGGTCGACGAGGCCCGGAGGCTCGGTCGGCGGCTCGGTGGTGTGCGGATCGCGGATCGTCACGCGGCCGTGCAGCGCGACGATCTCCTCCGGTGTCGCGGCGGCGGCGCGCGCGATCATCTCCCGCACCGCCGGGTCCTGCTGCTCGATCTGCTCTCGTTCGGCGTCGGACAGCACCTGGACGTGGAGCAGGAGCGCCTCCTCGATCTCGGTCGAGTCGAACAGCCCGCCGCGGCTCTCGGGCGCGATTTCGGGATGGTCGGGCAGGACGATCGCGGCGCCGAGCACGACGTCATCGGCTGGGCTTGCGAGGATCGGGAACGTGTTGACGCTCTGGCAGGGCCGCTCGAGCGGCGACACGAATCGTCCTCCGGTCACGTGGGCGATCGGGTGCGTCGAGAGCAGTGACCGGGCGAGCGCTCCTGCTCGATCGAGCCCGCTCGAGACGACCGTGCGGTTCGACACGCGCAGTCTCACCTCGTACTCGCGGGGACCCATCTCGCGGGCCTCGAGCGTCATCTCGACAGCGAGCGGTGGGGCGCCGCCACCGCAGGCGACCGACGCCTGCTTTCGCGCCGGGACGCGCGCAAGCGCACCGACCATTGCGCCCGGCAGCTCGAACCGCCGCTCCTCGGCCTGGTGGCGCGCGCCTCCCGGAGCTAGGAACCGCACCTCGGCGCCGAGCACCGCGTCCGGCGGCGCCGCGAGCACGCACCGCAGCTCGAGGTGGTCATACGTGCTCGCCAGCGCGGCCGCATAGACGGGCGGGTAGACGATCCCGAACGGGGTTGGGGTGGAGTTCTTGGTCGCCGTGGGCGTGTAGGGATAGAGGGCGTACCCCTCCCACAGCAGCGAGTCGACGAGCTCGTCGAGGGCGTCAGTCACCATCGACCTCGCTCAGCAGCTGCTCCAGGCACGCGTCGAGGGTCGGGAGCCCGCGGCGCAGTTTCTCGCGCTGCAGGGTCTCGAGCGTCTGCGATCGCAGCGCCACCCAGCCCGTGTTGGGGTAGTAGTGCTCGATCGTCTCCCGCCACACCGACACCGGCATCCGGAAGTCGGTGGACTTGCTCCACGGCACCAGCACCATCTGCAGGCCGCCGTCTTCACCCGGGTAGTAGATCGTGCCGTTGAAGTGCAGCGCCAACGGCGCGTCGCCGTCGGGCAGCGAATGCAGGTACTTCGCGGCCGCGAGCTCGAGGTCGTAGTGGCAACTGATCGGGACCGACACCGTGGTCGAGCCGGTGAATGCAGGCACCAGCACGTCGAGCTGGGACCACACGAGGCTGCGCGTCGTCACCGCCCAGCGCTCGGGCGCCCCGAATAGCTCCACCAGTCGCTCGCGGGTCGGATCGTCATAGCTGCGCCGCGCCGGCTCGATCATCAGCTGGATCGTCAGCGCGATCATGTACACCGGCCGGCCGGCGGGCTCTGACACCTGTAGGTCGATCGCCAGCATCGGCGCGGCCGCGTATCGGACCGGGCGCGCACCGAGGACGGCGAACTCGGGATCGGGCACCGCAGCGGCGTCGGGCACCGCAGCGGCGTCGGGCACCGCAGCGGCGTCGGGCAACATCACCGGCTCGATGCTCACGTGGCCACCGCCTCGCGCCGCAGCTCGTCGAAGAACTGCGACACAGCCTCGCCGACGCCCGTGCCGCCCGAGATGCCCTCCCAGGTGAGCTTGATCGCTCCCGTCAGGGCATAGCAGCGGTCGATCGGCGCGATCGCGTAGACCGGCGGCTCGGTGAGCCGGTTGACGATCAGTCCCTCGATGTCGGACTCGAGATCATCGAGCACCGGGTTGAGGTCGACCATCCGCCGCCAGGTCTCGAAGTGCAGCTCGGACTCGGTAGCTCCCGCCGGGCTGGGGTACATCGCCACCACGCACGACGTGACCGTCGAGTGCATGAAGAACGCGAGCCCGATCGGGATCTGAAAGCTCGCCCACAGGTCGTCGGGGACGTCGAGGTCCGGCAGCCAGACGGTGCGATTGCCGGTCGGGCGATAGTCGCCTTCCCCCGCGCGCATCGCCCAGCACGCTTCGCACGAGCACACGATCCGCCGCTCCACCAGCGCGAGCAGATGGCGGTGGTCGTCGGGGATCGACAGCCCGCACAGGTCGCACTGTTCGGAGGCCCGGTCGGCCACCTGGCCCGGGGCCTCGCCGCCGGAACGGGCGCGC
>DASYFZ010000095.1:0-3664 GCA_036000295.1 Solirubrobacteraceae bacterium | reverse complement strand
GGGACCAACACGATCAACCCGGTCGGCGACAGCGCCAGCGACCCAGCCCTGCTCGCCGATCTTGCTGGGATCGAAGCCGACCACGCCAACGGGCTTGCGACCTACCACGCCGACCAGCTATGCCGAGCTCCAGAACGCATGGGCCGGGCGCAGCGTCACCGCCCCGATGCAGCCCGGGCAGCGTGCTACCGGCCGCTATCAGCTGATCGTCGGGCCCTGGGAGCACCTCAACGGTTCGAGCGTGAACGTGGACCCCCTCGAGCTCGAGTGGTTCGACACCTGGCTCAAGCACGAGCGCACCGGCATGGCACAGACGCCCACGCCGCTGCACTACTACGACCTGGGCACCGGCCAGTTCAACGAGACGACGAGCTACCCGTTCTCCGGCGCTACCCCTACGCGCATGTACCTCGGCTCGGGCGGCACGCTCAGTTCGTCGGCGCCGCCGATCATCTCAACCGGCGACCTGTTGACGTGGAGCCCCGTGGGCAGCCCGTGTGGGCGCCCGATCGATCAATGGGCGATGGGCGGGATCTCGATTCCCGCACACTCGGCCGGGTTGCTCGCGCCGTGCGCGGACGACGATCAGCCATGGCAAGCCGGGCCATGGACGACGAGCTATAGCTCGGCGCCGTTCACGCGTGCCCAGGCCGTCGCCGGACCGATCACGGCGATGATCTACGCGAGCTCGACGACGCCAGAGACGCAGCTTGTCGCGGAGCTCGAGGACGTGACGCCCAGCGGGTCGTCGTATCCGCTGACCGAGGGCGCGCTGCTCGGCTCGCTTCGCGCGGTCGACCAGAGCCGGTCCTGGTCGGCGAACGGCATGACGCTGCTTCCATACCACCCGTACACGCAGGCTTCGGCCACGCCCGTCACCCCGGGCGCCGTGACCGAGTACCAGATCGAGATCTTCCCGACGCTCGCGACGATCGCCGCCGGCGACCGCCTGCGCCTGACGCTCTCGACCGCCGACACCCCGCACCTGACGCCGCTGCCCCAGCAGCTTCCGCAGCTGGCCGGCGGCGTCTACACGATCGGACACAGCGCCGCCGCTCCGTCGTCGCTCACGCTCGAATTGCTCGGCTGACAGGGCCAACTCCTGGCTCTACCCTCAAGGTATGGGCAAATGGGTTCTGCATACGGAGACGAAGGGCACGGGCGCGCAGATGGTGCCGCTCGAAAGCGTGGAGAAGCGCGGTTCGGTGGTCGAGCCCGTGTTCGTCCCGCGCAAGCCCGCCAAGCCGGCCGAGCCGGCGGCGCCCAAGCCCAGAGAGCCGCGCAGGTTCAAGGTCGTCGACCTGATGACGCGCGAGGAGCTCGCTGACGGCGTCCGCGCTCAGGAAGCGCTCGATGTCCTGCGAGACGCGCGGAGCATCGTCGACGTCAACGTCTACGTGTGGCAGGGAGAGCGCGAGCGCTGGCGCCCGCTGACGTTCGCCGAGCGGCGTGTCATGTGGGATCAGGCCCACGCTCAAGCGCCTGCTTGAGAAACTGGACCTGAAGCGTCAGGAGGTTCTCCGCGACCAGCTCCTGCGGCGTCATGTGGGTGATCCCGGTCAGCGGCAGCACCGCGTGAAGACGGCCCGCCTCGGTCAAGCGCTGAGACAGCTGCAGCGTATGGGCGGTCAGCACGTTGTCGTCCGCCAGGCCGTGGATCAGCAGCAGCGGTCGCCCTAGCTTCGACGCGTCGCTCAGCACCGAGGAGCCCTCGTAGGCCGATCTGTCCGCGTTGTCGGGATCGGTGCCCAGGTAGCGCTCTGTGTAGAACGTGTCGTAGAGCCGCCAGTCGGTGACCGGCGCCCCGGCGACCGCGGCGTGGAAGACGTCGGGGCGGCGCAGAACGGCGAGCGCGGCGAGATACCCCCCGAACGACCAGCCGCGGATCGCGACCCGTGACAGGTCGAGCTCGGGATGGCGCGCTGCCACCTCGCCGAGCGCCGAGACCTGGTCCTCGAGCGCTGGGTGGGCGAGGTCGCCCTTCACCGAGCGCGCCCAACCGCGGCCACGACCGGGCGTTCCCCGCCCGTCGGCGACGATCACCGCAAACCCCTGGTCGGCGAGCCACTGCGGCTCCAGCCACAGGCGTTGCGATTGCTGGACGCGCAGGAAGTGCGGCCCTCCGTACGGATCCATCAGTACGGGCAGCGGCGTACCGGGCTCGTGATCGCGCGGCAGCACGATCCCGACCCGCAGCTGCCGCGGGCCGACGGTCAGCAGCTCGACGGCAGGGGTCAGCAGCGGTGTCTCCGCGCTCGATTCGAACACGTGGTCGTCGAGCACCCAGCGCGTGCCGGTGTGCTCCATCGCGTTCGAGCCGATCACCCGTACGCCACCGCCGGCCGCGGCGGTATGGACGCCAGCGGTGTTGCTGACTGGGCTCAAGCCGCCCGCCGTGTCCCACCGCCACACTGCGACCTCCGTCGGGTCAGAGCTCGCCGTGAACAGCACCTCCGTGTCTGTGACCGCGAGCACCGCCCTCACCTCGAGGTCCGGAGGCGTCACGGCGGTGCCGTCGATCAGCAGCGCCACGGCGTCGTCTACGGCGCCCGCGGTGACGAGCCGTCCGTCGCCCAGCCGCCGCGGCACCCCGGGGAGCACGTCCACCCAGGCGTCGTCGGTTTGGGTGCTCAGCCGCGTGGTTCGGCCGGTGTCTGGGTCTACGTCGAGGACGACGAGCTCGCGCTGGTCGCGGGTCTGCACCGCGACAAGCGGGCCGTGCTCGTCCCAGTGCGCCGCCACGAGGTACGGATACGCGTCCCGGTCCCACGTCACGGGGACAGGCGTGGTCCCATCGAGCCGGACGAGGGACGCCTCGACGGCCGCGTTCGGCGAGCCGGCCGTCGGGTAGCGCACGGCGCGCGGGGGAGATGCAGGGTTGGCGACGTCAGAGATCCACAGCTGACGGACGGCGGATTCGTCGACCCGGGTCACGAGCAGTGCCTCACCGTCGGGCGACCACCAGTAGCCGCGATCCCGGTTCATCTCCTCGGCGGCGACGAACTCGGCGACACCCCAGCTGACGTCCGGCTGTTGCGCTCCTGCAAGGCGCGTGACCGCGCCGTCCGCCAGCTCCACGACGTGCAACGACCGTTCGTGGACGAACGCGACGCGCCGGCCGGTTGGATCGGCGCGTGGATCGAGCACGGGACTCGGCACCGCCAGTTCCGTCGCTTCGCCGGTGACCAGATCGGCGACGACGAGCCTGCCGGACAGCGGGAGCGCGGCGATCCGCGCATTGCGGTCGATCGTGTAAGACACGATCCCGCCGCCGGTCTCCCGGGTGCGTTCCCGCCGCGCTCGCTCTTCTGCGGACAGCTCCTCGGCGGGCGCGTCTGGAAGGACCGTTGCCGGGTCCACGACCAGCCGCTCCTGCTGCTGTGCCGTGTCGAACACCCAGAGTGCCGTCTGCGGATCGTCGCCGGCCGCCGAGCGCAGGAACACGACCCGGCTACCGTCGGCGGCGACCTCGAAGGTGCGTGGCGCGCCGAGCGTGAAATCACGGGTGCGCGCCTTCTGTCGCGGAAATGAGTCCATCACGTCTCTGGCTTTCTCCGGTGTTGAGCGAGGGCGGGGAGCGCGAGCCCGTAGAAGTAGGCGATGCCCACGCCCAGCAATGTCTCGAGCACGCGTTCGTTGAAGCGCTTGCTCGCGGTCTGAGGAT
>DASYFZ010000089.1:0-3707 GCA_036000295.1 Solirubrobacteraceae bacterium | reverse complement strand
CTGGTTCCACTTGAGGTCGAAGTCGCGGCGGTCGATGACCGTCTCGAGCTCGAAGCCGATGCGCTCGTTGCCCCACGGGTCGGTGCCGCCCTCGGCGACCTGGCCGGTCAGCTCGATCGGCTTCGTGATGCCCTTGATCGTGATCTCGCCGGTCAGGCGAAGCTTGCCGTCGGCGGCCGAGTCGCCGGCGGTTGAGTGGAAGCTGATCTGCGGATGCTGCTCGACGTCAAAGAACTCCGGCGAGGTGAGGTGCGTGTCGCGGTTCTCGTCGCCGGTGTCGATGCTCTTGACCTCGACGCTGCCCGAAAGGGACGGCGCATCGCCGCTGGCGTCGACCCTGCCCTGGAACTCACCAAACTTGCCCCGGACGGTGGCGATGCCCATGTGCCGGACCTCGAAGCCGACGTTCGAATGCGCGGGGTCTACGGTGTAGGTGCCGGTGGGGATCGCTTCGATTGAAAGGGTGCTCATCGTTCTCCTTAGCAAGATGATTGAGTGAACAACAATCATCCTAGCAGGAATGCTTGCGTCGTCAAGCATCGAGAAGAAACGTCACATGCGGCGAGGGCCGGTGGGGGCGCGTTCGACGTTATGCCCGCTCAGCGGGAGGTTCGTTACATGCGCGATCGCCGCGGCGTCTGCGTGCGACGTTTTCCCGCCCTCGGCGACGGTTTCGTTCCTCGCCCGAGCCCGATAATCCCCGCGCCGCGCGAAACGAACTCGTTGGTCAGCGACGATTACGTTCCCCGCGACAACCAGTGAGCTCCGCGGGAACGAACTTCCGGGCGTCCGCCGCGCTGAAAAGGGACTACTCGGCGGTGCAGGCGCCGACGCCGCCGCCACCGGGCAGCCGGCTCAGCAGCGACGCGAGCTGCTCGATCTCCCCGGGCGTGAAGTGCTCGAGGAACATCTCGCGGATGCTGGCGACGTGGGTGCAGCCCGCCTGCCGGAGCTTCTCGTACCCGGCGTCTGTCAACTGGGCATAGGACACGCGGGCGTCACTTCGACAGGAGACCCGCTCGATCAGTCCGGCGGAGACGAGGCCGTCGACCAGTCTGGTGATTCCCGACCGCGTCAGCATCGTGCTTTCGGCCAGCGCCGACATCGGCAGCTTGCGGTCCGGCGCCTGGGACAGGTACAGCAGGACTTCGTAGTCGCGCGTGGTCATGCCGTGCTGCGCGATCAGATCGGCGTCAAGCGCGCGGAGGATCGTGGCGTGGCTCTTCAGATAGCTGCGCCACGCATCAAGTGCGGCCCCATCCAGTAGCGCAGGTGCAATTGCTTCCATGATGTGAACAATTATAGTTGACGGATCAACCGCAATCGGCGGATCTGGGGAATCATCGTAGGTGCAGGGTCGGATCTTGCGGGCAGTTGTTGGATTAACAAAAACGCAAACGCCGAGGCCTTCAATGAACGAGATCGCACCCGGTTTGTGGCACTGGACCGCCAAGCACCGCCACATCAGCTGGGAGGTCAGCTCCTACTACCTGCTGTCCGAGCGCGTACTGATCGATCCGATGCTCCCGGCCGAGGGCATCGAATGGTTCGAACGAAACGGGGCGCCCGAGCACGTGCTACTGAGCAACCGCCACCACGACCGAGATTCCTGGCGGCTGCATCAGGCGTTCGGATGCTCGGTCCACTGCGTGCGCAATGGGCTCTACGAGCTCGAAGGCCGCGGACCGGTCGAGCCGTTTGACTTCGGCGACGAGCTGCCGGGCGGCGTCGTCGTCCATGAGGTCGACGCGATCTGCCCGGACGAGACCGCGCTTCACATCACCGGCCACGGCGCGCTGGCGTGCGCCGACGGCGTGATCCGCTCGAGCGCCGGCGGCGACCTCGAGTTCGTCCCCGACTCGTTGATGGACGAGCCCGAGGACACCAAGCGAGCCCTGCGCGAGGCCTATGAGCGGTTGCTCGGGCTCGACTTCGACGCGCTGCTGCTCGCGCACGGCCGCCCGATACCGACTGGTGGCAAGGCGGCGTTGCGCAAATTCGTCGCCCGCCCGGCCTGAAGCCCGTGCGCGCATACCATTGGGCCACCCGATGACCGCTGACGGTCCAGGCCCGAAGGTCGCAGCCACCCCCGGCGGCACCGCCGTCGTAAACGGGGCCGCGCCCGGCGAAGCTCATAAGAGCATCCTCGTCGTGTTCGCGGGCCTGATGCTCGTGCTGCTGATGGCCGCGCTCGATCAGACGATCGTCGCGACTGCGCTGCCGACGATCGTCGGCGACCTCGGGGGCCTCGACCACATCTCCTGGGTGGTCACCGCGTATCTGCTGGCGCAGACGGCGGTGACCCCGGTCTACGGCAAGCTCGGCGACCTGTACGGCCGCAAGATCGTGCTTCAGGTCGCACTCGTGATCTTCCTGGCCGGCTCGGCGCTGTGCGGCGCGTCGCAGAGCCTCACGCAACTGATCATATTCCGCGCCATCCAGGGCCTTGGCGGCGGCGGGCTGCTGGTCAGCACGATGGCCGCGATCGGCGATGTGGTGCCGCCGCGCGAGCGCGGCAAGTACCAGGGCTTCTTCGGGGCAGTGTTCGGCCTCGCCAGCGTGATCGGCCCGCTGCTCGGCGGGTTCTTCACCACGACTCTGTCCTGGCGCTGGATCTTCTACATCAACCTCCCGCTCGGCGTGCTGGCTTTCGGGGTGCTCGCCGCCACGCTTCCCAGCAACACCGAGAAGAAGCATCACCGCGTCGACTATCTCGGCGCCTCGCTGCTCGCCGCGGGCCTGAGCGCGATCGTGCTGGCCCTGACGCTCGGTGGAAACAGCTACGCCTGGGGTTCGCCGTTCATCATCTTCCTGATCGTCGCGGCAGTGGTCCTGCTCACCGTGTTCATGATCGTGGAGCGGGGCGCGGCCGAGCCCGTGCTGCCGCCACGGCTCTTCGCCAACCGGGTGTTCGCGGCGACCAGCGGGATCGGGCTGATCGTGGGTTTCGCGCTGTTCGGTTCGGTCACCTACCTGCCGCTGTTCCTGCAGGTCGTCAATGGGGCGTCGCCGACCGGCTCGGGGCTGCAGATCCTGCCGCTGATGGGCGGGCTGCTGGTGACCTCGATCGCCTCGGGGCAGATCATCTCGCGGACTGGCCACTACAAGCCGTTTCCGATCGTGGGCACGGCGCTGATGGTCGTGGGCCTGCTGCTGCTGTCGGGCATGACCGCGACCACGACCAAGCTCGAGGCGTCCGCCTTCATGTTCGTGCTCGGCCTGGGGATCGGCTCGGTCATGCAGGTGCTCGTGCTCGCGGTCCAGAACGCCGTCGACTACGCCGATCTGGGGGTGGCGACGTCCGGTGCGACCTTGTTTCGCTCGATCGGCGGTTCGGTCGGGGTCGCGGTGCTCGGCTCGATCTTCACAAGCCGTCTGAACTCAGGGCTCGCGGCCTCGCTGCCGGCGTCGGCTGCGCACGGCCTTGGCGCGGCGAACGCCAACCCGCAGGCGATCGACAAGCTTCCAACTGCCTTGCACACGACCTACATCCACGCCTTCACAAACGCGCTCGGCACGGTGTTCACGGTGGCCGCGGGTGTGGCGGTGGTGGCGTTCCTGCTGAGCTGGCTGCTGCCTGAGCGTCCGTTGCGCGAGACAGTCGTGGACGGGAGTGGGGTGGGGGAGAGCTTCGCGGTCCCCAAGTCCGGCGACTCGCTGGCAGAGGCTGCGCGCGCGTTGACCGTCGCGCTGGGCCGCGAGGATCG
>DASYFZ010000594.1:0-4275 GCA_036000295.1 Solirubrobacteraceae bacterium | reverse complement strand
CCGGCCCCCAGCCGGGTGCGCTACCAGACTGCGCCACTCCCCGTGGTCGCGTTCGATTCTAGGGGGAAAGCTGGGGCGAGAGAGGAGTCGCTAGCCTCGATGAAGCCGTCAGGGGCGCGATCGATGGCAAACTGTTGATCGTCGTCGGGCCGCGCACTCAAGGCCCCGCACGCGGTGGTAGCTCAATGGTAGAGCCTCGGCCTTCCAAGCCGATTATGCGGGTTCGATCCCCGTCCGCCGCTTTCGCATCCCTTAGATGATTGATTCCGCGGCCACGGAATCGACCATCTAGCGGGCGACGCGTTCCTCGGTAGGAACCTCGCCGTCGCGGGCCAGCCCGGCGGGCGGCCACGGGCCGGTCCAGTTGTCGAGCGCGCCGTCGAGCGTCACAACGGAACCGGAGAACGCCGCGCCCAGCGGCGACGCCAGCAGCGCGATCAGCCATCCGTACTCGGCGACGTCGCCGAGGCGCTGGAGCGGGACCGTGGCGGCGGCGCTGCGCCACAGCTCAGCCGGGTACTTGCGCAGCGATTCCGTGTCGAATCGGCCGATCGCGGCCGCGACGACCGAGACGCCGTCTGCGGCCCACGCGGCGGCGAGCTCGGTCGTGAGCGCCTCCACAGCGGCGCGCGCGGCGCCGGTGTGCGCCATCGCCGGAAAGCCCTGGTGCGGAGACACGGTTACGTTGACGATCATCCCGCGGCCCGCCCGCTTCATCGCGAGCTCGTAGGCGGCCTCCGACATCGTCAGCGTGCCTTCGACGTTGAGCCGCTGCACCGCGTTCCAGCCCTTGTCGGTGATGCCCTCGGCGGGCACGAAGTACTGGCCGCCGGCGTTGTTGAGCAAGAAGTCGAGACGCCCGTGGCGGCGCAACGCCGTCTGGACGATCCGTTGCGCTTGATCGCGGTCCCGCACGTCACCCACGACGTACTCAGACCCGATCTCCTCGGCCGCCCCCGCGAGCACCTCCTCTCGCCGCCCCGCAATCAGGACCGATGCGCCACAGCGAACAAGCTCGGCGGCCGCGGCCTTGCCGAGGTTCGTCCCGCCACCGGTCACGACGGCCACCTGCCCGTCGAGCAGACCGTCGGCGAACACGCGCGACGGCTCGGCCGCCACTACTCCCCCATCACCTTGATCACGAGCCGCTTCGGCCGGCCGCCGTCGAACTCGCAGTAGAAGACCTGCTGCCACGGCCCGAGGTCCAGGCGCCCGTCGGTTACCGGCACGATCACCTGGTGGTGGACGAGCAGGTTCTTCAGGTGCGCGTCGCCGTTGTCCTCGCCGCCTCGATGGTGGCGGTAGTCGCCCGGGTTCGGCAATAGCTCACGCGCGACCTCGCCATCGGGCTCCTTCCAGCTCGGTGGGGCGACCTTGTCGAGCCACTCGAGCGTGTCAGCCTGCAGTCCCGGCTCGTCGTCGTTGATCCACACCGCCGCGGTGATGTGCATCGCAGCGACCAGCACCATGCCCTCGCTGATGCCGGCGTCCTGCACCGCCTGGTCGACGTCCTCCGTGATCCGGACGAACTCGCGGCGGCGCTCGGTGTTGAACGTGAGGTACACGGTGTGCGACTTCACGCCCTCAGATCCTATGGATTCGTGCTCGATCTCGAGTTAGCCGTGAACGAGGCGCACTGAGCAGGGGAGCCGGGATTCGAACCCGGGTTCACGGTTTTGGAGACCGCGCGCGTGGACCACTAGCTTACTCCCCTGGGTCGGCCCATATTAGCCACGATCCCCCATCTAGAATCGCCCACGTGCCTCGCCGCGGGCGTGGCGAAATTGGTAGACGCGCCGGCTTTAGGTGCCGGTGGGCTTACGCTCTTGGGGGTTCGAGTCCCTCCGCCCGCATGGCTTCCTCCGGGTCTGGATAGGCCACCATCTCGACGACCTTGCCATCGCGAAAGGTCGTCACATTGGCGACCGGCGAAGCGGGTTCCTCGCTTTGGTCGTCGGGGTCCTGCGGGCGCATGATCACGACGACCTTGTCGCCGGCCTCGACCACGTCGACCAGCTCGATGTCCGGGCCACGGCGCGCCAGCGCGTTCTGCATGAACTCCAGGGCCTCGGCGCGGTTCTGGCATCCGCGGGACGGGTCGCCGCCGTGCCACTTGACGTCCGGATCGAGCATCTCCGCGATCACCTTCAGGTCACCGCAGAGCATCGCGTCAAAGCCGCGACGGGCGATTTGGGCATTGCTTTCGGACATGCCCCAATCATCCCACCATCTCGCCGGCATTCCAGGCCGGGATGTAAAGCGTCCGACATAGGGACGCAAAACATCCAACGTCCAGCACGGGTTCGTTATAGCCGTGCCACCGCCGCCGCCAGGAACCGCTCGTCCGCTGGGCTCGGCTCACCATCGACGTCCTCATCGAGGCCGCCGATCGCGGCCGAGATGTCCCAGTAGGGGTGGTAGTCGTCCGTGCGGCCCGACACCGCGCGGTACAGGTCGAGAAAACGGTCGGCCGCCTCCTGGCCAAGCTCGGAGGCGATGTTCACCCGGCAGTGGCCGACGTCGGCCCAAGGCGACCCGATACTCGCGTTGACCCAGTCGACGATGCCGGCCACGCGTCCGCGTTCCCAGAGCACGTTCCCGGGGTGGTAGTCGCGATGTACGAACGACCGCTCGTGACCCGGGGACGAGCCATCGATGACGTCGAACGCACGCTCCCACACGTCGGCGCGCGCGGCCCAAGCGGGTGGCCGGCGGATCCGCAGCGGATAGGGCCGGTAGTCGGGAAGCCTGACACCAGGCGCGACCCGCACCGAGTGGATCACCGGCAGCGGCTCGGCGAGCGCACGCAGAAACTCCTCGACGGCCGGCGGGTCCCACTCGACGCCCCCCGGCAGCCGGGCCATCAGGACCGACGGCGCGCCCGCGTGAGAGCCGTCCGGATCCACGGCGACGAGCCGCGGCGTCGGAAGGTCGACGTCAGCGAGGAGCTCCAGAGCTTCGGCCTCACGCGCCGCCGTGTCGGGCTCCTCGGCCAGCCAGTCGAGCCGGACGAACCGTCTCAACACGAGCTCCAGCGGATGCGAGCCGCCCGTGTCCACGCGCAAGCCATGCACCGCCGACGACGTCCCGCCGGCGAGCGCGTCGCTGCCCAGGACCCGAGCAGACGGCCCAAGCGACTCCTCCACCCACCGCAGCGCCTGTGCCGGAACAGGGCCCCGCAGCAGCGCCTCGTCGTCCGCATCGAGCTCAAAGCCGTGGTGGGACCGGCGCTCATCTGGCTCGCTCAACTGCGTCACAGGGCCGACGCAGATTGTATGGTCCGCAACATGGCTCAGCGGCGGACGCTCACTCCTGGATACGTGGTCGTCTATCCGAACCGCGAAAAGGCGGCGAGCAAGCTGATGAAGCTGGTGGTGGCGCTCATCCTCCTCGCGTCCGTGGCACTGATGTTGATCATCACCATCGGCGGCTGGTCAAAGCTCCAGGGGCTCAAGCCGGTGAACATCATCTGGTCCATCCTCTACGTGATCATCGCGTTCTACGTCTTCTTTCGCTGGTCGCGAGGCTTGCTGCCGATCGCGGCGGCGCTGGGGATCCTGCTGCTGATCCTCTCGGTGATCGCGGCCACAGGCGTCGCGGGCACCAGCTGGTTTGACCGCAATCACGCAGGCTTCGGTGCGCCGCAGACGCCGTTCGGCGGCAAGGGCCTCGATCCCAATGTGCTCGGCGTGCTCACGGTGATCCTCGCGATCGTGCAGCTGGCACAGATCGTGTTCGCGATGATCGCGTTCTCGCAGGCGTGGAACGTCGAGCTGGAAGTGCCCAAGGAAGAAGCCGAGCGGCGCGGCTACAAGAAGGTCAGCAGCCCGGGCCAGCCCGCAACGGCCTGAACGGCGCTGCCTCACCCGGCTGAAGTGCGGCGGGTGGGATTCGAACCCACACGTCCTTACGGACAATGCCTTTTGAGAGCATCGTGTCTACCGTTCCACCACCGCCGCTCGCCCGAGCAGTCTAGATGTGGAGGGGCGGCGAGCGCGGTACTCAGGCGTCGATCAGCTCGTACAGCTCGTCGACAAGTGCCGGCGGCGCAGTCATAACCCCCCAGCGATCCTCGCCAGACGCCGGGAACTCGCGGAACGCCAGGCCGGCGCGAGAGCAGACCAGCGCACCCGCGGCGATGTCCCAGACGTTGAGCCCGCGCTCGTAGAACGCGTCGACCCGTCCGATTGCGTTCCAGGCGAGGTCCAGCGCCGCGGCGCCGACGCGTCGGATATCGCGGACCTGTGGCAGCACCCGGGCGACAACGGCAGCTTG
>DASYFZ010000586.1:0-13090 GCA_036000295.1 Solirubrobacteraceae bacterium | reverse complement strand
CAGGGCGGGCGCAAGCACCCACACCAGGAGTTCCTGTCGATCGACACCACCAACGTGCTGTTCATCTGCGGCGGGGCGTTCGCCAACCTCGACAAGGTGATCGAGCGGCGCATCGGCCACCAGGGTGTCGGCTTCGGCGCCGCGATCCAGTCCAAGGAGCAGCGCGACACCGGCGAGATCTTCGAGCACTGCCTGCCCGAGGACCTGATCCAGTACGGCCTGATCCCCGAGTTCATCGGCCGCCTGCCGGTGATGTCAGCCATCCACCAGCTCTCGCGCGACGAGCTGATGCAGATCCTGACCGAGCCGCGCAACGCGCTCGTCAAGCAGTTCCAGCGCTTCTTCCAGTTCGACGGGATCGAGCTCGTGTTCGGCGACGAAGCCCTCACGTCGATCGCCGACAAGGCGCTCGAGCGCGAGACCGGCGCCCGCGGGCTTCGCTCGATCATCGAAGAGGTGCTGCTCGAGGTCCAGTTCGAGCTGCCTTCACGCCGGGACGTACGCAAGTGCGTCGTCACGCGCGACACGATCGACAAGGGCAAGGCCCCCACGCTCGTGACCGTCGCGGCGCCGGAGGAAGAAGCGGCGTAGCCCCCGCGCCGGGCTGGATGCCCGGCGGTGGTGACTGGCGGCGTAGCGAAGCGGCCTCCGGGACTCTGGGAGCGGAGCGTGCGCCGGCCCGAAGCCGGATGCGTTTACCCGGCCCTAGACTGAGGCCTCATGTCGGACCTTGAGTCCAAAACTCGCTACGACCCGTCCGAGGTCGAGCCGCGAATCGCCCAGCGCTGGCTGGATTCGGGCCTGTTCCATCCCGAGCCCGCCGGCGCGCCAAGCGAGAACTACTCGATCGCGATCCCGCTGCCCAACGTCACCGGCGTGCTCCACATGGGGCACGCGCTGAACAACTCGATCCAGGATTGCCTGATCCGCCGGCAGCGCATGCGGGGTGTGCGCGCGAAGTGGATCCTGGGCACGGATCACGCCGGAATCGGCACGCAGATCCAGGTGGAGCGGGCCGTGGTGCGCGAGGGCACGAGCCGTGAGGAGCTGGGGCGCGAGGCGTTCGTGGAGCGCGTCTGGGCGTGGCGCGACGAGTACGGCGGGCAGATTATCGAGCAGCTCAAGCGGCTCGGCGCCTCGCTGGACTACGAGGACGAGCGCTTCACGCTCGACGAGGGTTACGCCCGCGCGGTCCAGGACGTGTTCGTCGCGCTCTACAACAAGGGCTACATCTACCGCGATCGCTACCTGGTCAACTGGGACCCGGGAATGGGCTCTGCGATCTCGGACCTCGAGGTCGAGCAGCGTGAGGTCACCGACACGCTGTACTACATCGACTACCCGCTGGTCACGGGCTCCGGCTCGGTCACGATCGCCACCGTTCGCCCCGAGACGATGCTGGCCGACGTCGCCATCGCCGTGCACCCCGATGACGACCGCTACCGCAGGCTCGTCGGCGAGAAGGCGGTGCTGCCGCTGGTCGGCCGCAAGCTCAAGATCATCGCCGACGAGTACGTCAAGCCCGACTTCGGCACCGGCGCGCTGAAGATCACGCCCGGTCACGACCCCGCCGACTTCGACATCGGGCAGCGCCACGGCCTCCCGCAGATCAGCGTGATCGGCGAGGACGGGCGGATGATCGAACCGGCGCCGGAGCGCTTCGTCGGGATGACGGCCCTCGAGTGCCGCGACGCGGTGGTGGCCGAGCTGCGCGAGCAGGGGCTGATCAACCGAACCGAGGAGTACCTGCACGAGGTGCCCTACTCGCAGCGCTCGGGCGAGCGGATCGAGCCGCTGATCTCGCTGCAGTGGTTCATGAGGATGGACGAGCTCGTCAAGCCGGCGATCGACGTCGTCAACAGCGGCCACGTGCGCCTGTGGCCCGAGAACTACAAGCGCGTCTACCTCAGCTGGATGGAGAACATCCGGCCGTGGACGATCTCGCGCCAGCTGTGGTGGGGGCATCAGATCCCGGTCTGGTACCGCGGCGACGAGCGCTACGTCGGGACCGAGCCGCCCCCCGGCGACGGCTGGACGCGCGACCCCGACGTGCTCGACACCTGGTTCAGCTCCGGGCTGTTCCCGTTCGCCGCCCTCGGATGGCCCGAAGAAACTCCCGCCTTGCAGGCCTTTTACCCCACCGACGCGCTCGTCACGGCGCGCGACATCATCTTCCTGTGGGTCGCGCGGATGGTGATGCTCGGGATCGAGTTCACGGGGCAGATTCCGTTCACCGACGTGTACGTGCACTCGATCATCCAGGCGCCCGACGGCCGGCGGATGTCCAAGTCGCTGGGGACCGGGATCGACCCGATGGACCTGATCGAGGGCGGCCCGCGCCCGCCGGTGTTCGCACAAGGTGGGCAGCCGGCCGGTGACTTTCCCGCCTACGGCGCCGACGCGGTGCGGTGGGGATTGCTGGCGATGTCCTCCGCACAGGACGTCAAGTTCGCAGAGGACAAAGTTGCCCAAGCCCAGCAGCTGACCAACAAGCTGTGGAACGCTTCGCGCCTGATCCTGCTCGGGGTCGGCGAGGACGCGCGTGCCGCGATATCGCCCCGCACCGTCGAGGATCGCTGGATCCTCGCGCGCCTGGAGCGCGCCAAGGCTGACACCTCGGCGCGGATCGACCGCTTCGACTTCTCGCATGCCGCGCTTGGCCTGTACGACTTCGTCTACGGCGACCTGTGCGACTGGTACCTGGAGCTCGTCAAGCCGCGGCTGCGCGCCGGCGAGCCCGAGCTGGCGGGCACGCTGCTGCACGTGCTGACCCAGACGCTTGCGCTGGTGCACCCGGTGATGCCGTTCGTGACCGAGGAGATCTACAGCTACGTCCCCGGTGCCGACGGCCTGCTCGCCGCAGGCATCCCGGACGTGGGCGAGACGCGCGACGACGCCGCCGCCGAGGCGGCGATCATGCGGCTGATCGAGGCGGTGCAGGCGCTGCGGGCCTGGCGCGATCAGGCCGGCGTGCGCCCCGGCGCCACGCTTCCCGCCCGCCTCACCGTCAGCGGCGGCTACGAGGACACGGCCGAGCACCTGCAGCGGCTCGCGCGCGTGGCGTTCGCCGAGCCCGACGATGGTGAGCAGCCGGTCGCGTCGGTGCCGATCCAGGGCGGCGCCGTCGAGATCTTCCCCTCAGGCGAGCTCGACCTCGAAGCCGCCGGGCGCAAGGTCGCAGCGAGGCGTGAGCAGCTCGAAGCCGAGATCCAGCGCGCCGAGCGCAAGCTGTCAAACGACGGCTTCGTGGCCAAGGCGCCGAAGGACGTCGTCGACGCCGAGCGCGACAAGCTGACCCGGCTGCGCGAGGAGCTGGCGGCGCTGTGACGCCGGAGGACGCAGAGCGCTACCTGCTGTCGCTCGAGCTGTTCGGGATGCGGTTCGGGCTGGACCGCATGCAGCGGCTGATGACCGCGCTGGGGCATCCGCAGCGGCGGTTTGCGTCGATCCACGTCGTCGGGACCAACGGCAAGTCCTCGACGGTACGGATGATCGCCGCGATCCTGCGGCGCCACGGGCTGCGCACGGGTGCGTACCTGTCCCCGCACCTGGTGTCTTTCGGCGAGCGCATCCGGATCGACGACCAGGACCTCGAGCCGGCGGCGTTTGCCGCGGCCGTGCAGCGCGCCGCACACGCCGCGCAGCTCGTTGACCGCTCGCTGGGGACCGACGACCGGGTGACCCAGTTCGAAGCGCTGACGGCCGCTGCGTACTGGGAGCTGGCCGACCGCGGGGTCGAGGTCGGGGTGATTGAGGCCGGGCTCGGCGGCCGCTACGACGCCACTAACGTGATCCCGTCGCGGGTGCAGGTGCTGACGAGCGTCGGACTCGAGCACACCCGCTGGCTGGGGCCGACGATCACCGACATCGCCCGCGAGAAGGTCGACGTCGTCACCCCCGGTGGGACGCTGGTGCTCGGCGACCGGCTGCATCCGGACGCGCTCGCGGTCGCCCGAGAGGTCGCCGCGCAGCGGGGCGCGACGCTCGTGCAGGCGGGCACCGATCCGGGCGTCCCGGTCGGCGCCCTCGGCGCGTATCAGCGGCGCAACTTCGCGCTGGCCATGGTGGCTGCGCAGGCGTACCTGGGCGAGCTCGACGAGCATGCGGTCGCCGCCGCGGCCGCCGAGATCCGCGTGCCGGGACGCCTTCAGATCGTCGGCGAGGAGCCCCTCACGCTCTTGGACGGCGCCCACAACCCTGAGGGCATTGCGGCGCTGGCGGAGTCGCTGCCGGAGATCGTCGCGGGGCGCAAGACCGTGGTCGCGGTCGTCTCGATCCTCGACGACAAGGACGCCGCCGGGATGCTTGCGTCGCTGATGCGACATTGCGACGCGCTGGTGTTCACCAGCAGCCACAATCCCCGGGCGTTGCCGCCGCCCACGCTGAAGTCGCTCGCACGCCAGCTCCACGGTCCGCCTGCGGAGATCGTCCGCGACGCTGACGCGGCCGTACAGCGAGCCCGTGAGCTGGCCGGCGCCGACGGCGTCGTGCTGGCGACGGGATCCATCTACCTGGTCGCCGACCTGGTCGCACCCGCGGGGCGGGGCCGCGCGTCGACGCTGTGAACGACCCCAACAACCAGCCCAGCTTCCTGATGATGATCGGGCTCGTGGCGCTGAGCGTGGCGGTCGTGATCCTCGTGTTCTTCGGGATCGGCTACCTGTTTGGGCGCCTGTTCTTGTAATCCCGGCAGGAGCGCGCTTGTGAAGGGCGAAGGACCTCTCCGCCGATGCGTTCCGTATCTTTCGTAACGAAGACTTCACCGCCCGCTGCGACGGTTCGACCAGTGCTACCACTACACTCGCGTCCTCAATGCTCTTAGAACTGGGCGCTTTCGGGATCAAGAACAACACGATCAGCCTGGTCGTCGACTTGGTGATCCTGTTCCTCGTGGTGATGTGGCTGGCGCTGGTCTACTGGACCTACGCCGATGCCCGTCGCCGGATTGCGGACCCCCTGCTCGTGGGATGCGCGACCGCCGCGTCGCTGTTCCCGTTCGTCGGGACAATCGTCTACATGATCGTGCGGCCGCCGGAGTACCTCGACGACGTGCGCGAGCGCGAGCTCGAGATGCAGGCCGCCGAGGCACGGCTGGCCGAGCTTGGCTACCACCTGTGCCCGCATTGCGACTACGAGGTCGAGAAGGAGTTCCTGCGCTGTCCCAACTGCCTGCGCAAGCTCAAGGACCCGTGTAAGGCATGCGGCAAGCCGCTGGACCCGGCCTGGAAGATCTGCCCGTTCTGCGAAACCGAGGTCGGCACGATCACCGCCTCGCCGCGTCGCGCCCGACGCCGCCGCGACACTCCGTCCGAGTACCCGGTTGCGGGTACCGCCGGCGAGACCAGCACCCCGTCGGGCAGCTGACGGCTACTGACACCCGAAGGGAGACTTGCCCCATATGGAGCGAACGCTGATCCTCGTCAAGCCGGACGCCTTCGCGCGCAATCTCACCGGCGAGATCATCGCGCGGTTCGAGCGCAAGGGGTTGCGGCTCGCGGCGCTCAAGCAGATGACGATGACCACCGAGCTGGCCGAGCAGCACTACGCCGAGCACGCCGAGAAGCCGTTCTTCGGCGAGCTGACTTCGTTCATCACGTCGGGCCCGCTGGTCGCGATGGTGCTCGAGGGTGACCGCGCGATCGAGGCGGCACGCCAGGTGATCGGCGCGACCGATCCGCTCAAGGCTTCGCCCGGGTCGATTCGCGGCGACTTCGCGATCGAGGTCGGCCAGAACATGGTGCACGGCTCCGATGCCCCGGAGTCCGCGGCTCGCGAGGTCGCGCTCTTCTTCCCCGAGCTCGCCTAGGTCCAGCTGCGATGGCGACGCTGATTCTGGCGTCGCGCTCGCCTCAGCGCCGGGCGATCCTCCAGCAGCTGGGGGTCGACTTCGAGGTGCGGATCCCGGACGTGGAGGAGCTCGAAATGGGCCCGCCGCACGAGGTCGCGCTCGAGAACGCCTACCGCAAGGCCGCGGCCGCCGTCCCTGCCCCGGACAACGAGCAACCCGTTCTCGGGGTCGACACGATCGTCAGCATCGGCTCGCGAATCTGGGGCAAGCCCGCCACCGAGGCGGAGGCGAGGGACACGCTGCGAGCGCTGGACGGCCGCCGGCACACCGTGATCAGTGGGGTGTGCGTCATCGCCCGCGGCCGCACCCGGACCGCGGCGGCGACCACCGACGTCCAGTTCAGCGCCCTGGACGATGCGCTGATCGACTGGTACCTGGCTAGCGGCGAATGGCGCGAACGGGCCGGCGGGTACGCCATCCAGGGCCGTGGGGCGGCGCTGGTGGCGGCGATCGAGGGCGATTACACCAATGTCGTCGGCCTGCCGGTGCCAACGCTGCTCAAGCTGGCGCCCTGGTTGCTCCCGGCTGGGCGGCCTACATGAAAGCCCCGTTGCGTGCAGGCTTTGCGGTTTCGCCCGGCGGAGCCGCAAATGCCTTTGCGTATGCGGGTTTTCCAGCACATTTCGGGTTCTTGAAGACGCTCGCGCGAAGTCACGGGCCATTGCCCTTCGGCTACACTCATCGCTCGGACGGTGCTGGCAGACTGGGCGTGGGGTCCAACACGCGACGCATCGCCCGCCGCTTGCCCTGCCTCGCACATCTCGTGATTACGCCTGACAGTTCTCACCCGCTCCGCGGATGCGGAGCTTTGCCCGGCGCCGACGGCGCCGGCGGCACAGAATGACCTTCTTTTTATGGGTTTCTTTGGATATCTGACCGGCTTCGGGGGCCGCGACATGGCGGTTGACCTCGGTACCGCGAACACGCTCGTATACGTGCGTGGACGCGGGATCGTGCTGTCTGAGCCCAGCGTCGTGGCGGTCGACTCCCGCACCGGTGAGGTCCATGCTGTCGGGATCGAGGCCAAGCGGATGCTCGGCCGCACGCCGGGAACGATCTCGGCAATCCGGCCGCTGAAGGACGGCGTGATCGCCGACTTCGAGGTGACCGAGGAGATGCTTCGGCACTTCATCCAGAAGGTCCACCAGAACCGCTGGGCGCACCCACGCGTTGTCGTCTGCGTGCCCAGCGGGGTGACCGGCGTCGAAAAGCGCGCGGTCGAGGAGGCATGCTTGTCGGCAGGAGCGCGGCAGGCCTACCTCATCGAAGAGCCAATGGCCGCGGCGATCGGCGCGGGCTTGCCCGTGGGCGAGCCAACCGGCTCGATGGTCGTCGACATCGGCGGCGGCACCAGCGAGGTCGCGGTGATTTCGCTCGGCGGAATCGTCGTCTCGCAGTCCATCCGGGTCGGCGGCGACGAGCTCGACGAAGCGATCATCAGCTACGTCAAGCGCGAGTACAAGCTGCTGATCGGCCAGCAGACGGCCGAGGAGGTCAAGCTCGAGATCGGCTCGGCGTTCCCCATGGGGGAGGAGGTACAGGCGGAGATCCGGGGCCGGGACATGGTGTCCGGATTGCCCAAGACGGTCGTCCTGACAAGCGAGGAGATTCGCGGCGCGCTCGAAGAGCCGGTGTCGCAGATCATCGATGCAGTCAAGGAGACACTCGACCGCACGCCGCCTGAGCTTGCCTCCGACATCATGGATCGTGGCATCATGCTGGCTGGAGGAGGGTCGCTGCTACAGGGGCTCGAGGAGCGACTGCGACACGAGACGCAGATGCCCGCGCACCTGGCCGAGTCTCCGCTCACCTGTGTGGCGGTCGGCTCGGGGAGGTCGTTGGAGGAGTTCGAAGCAATCCACCGATCGAGCAAGAATTCACGCAACCGGCGCCGCCGGTAATAGGTTGAGACCTAGGACCGAAGCGGCGCGGAGCAATCTCTTGGAGACACGCATCACGTGCATGACAAGCAAGTTCGCCGGCGACGAGCAATCCTCGGGCTGCTCGTCGGCGTTTCCCTGATACTGCTGACCGCCTACTTCGGCGAATCGTCGAGTAGTCCGCTGCACACCGTGCAGCGAGGGGTCGTCGAGGTCCTCTCGCCCGTCCAGGAAGGCGCCAGCCAGGCGCTCAAGCCGGTGCGAGACGTCGCCGGATGGTTCTCGGACACGCTCAGCGCCAAGTCCCGGTCTGATCAGCTGCAGCGGCAGGTCAACACGCTGCGGGCCCAGCTCGCGCGTGCCCAGGCCGCGGAGCTGCAGAACCGCCAGCTCACCAAGCTGGTCGGCCTCGACAACTCGCTCGGGATCGAGTCCTACCACTCGGTGGCGGCCCACGTGATCAGCCGCGACCCGACGCTGTGGTACGCCACGATCGAGGTCGACAAGGGCTCAGACGACGGCGTCCACGTCGACGACCCCGTGATCGGCGACGGCGGCCTGGTCGGCAAGATCTCGACCGTCGATCCGACCGTCTCGGTGGTCACACTGATCACCGACCACTCGATGGCGGTCGCGGCCCAGATCCAGGACCCGGGAGGCGACACCGGCGTGCTCGTGCCCGCCGTCGGTGACCCCAACCAGTTGCTGGTGCAGGATCTGCCGCAGTCCGGCCCGTTCCACGAGGCCGTCGGCCAGCAGGTCGTCACGGCCGGCTTCAAGGCAGGCCCGCTGCAGTCGTTGTACCCGCCCGGGATCCCGATCGGCCAGATCTCGAGCGCCAGCGAGAGCGATCTTCTCAACGACGGCCAGGTCAAGGTGAACCCCGCCGTCGACTTGCGCCATCTGGACGCCGTGCAGATCCTGACCAAGCCGCACGGCGGCACGGAGCGCGCGCAGCTGCCGTGAACCTGAAACTCGCTCTGCGCCTACTCGTTCTCGCGTTCGCGACCGTGGTGATCCAGCAGGCCGCGATCTCGCAGATCTCGATCTTCGGGGTAAGCGCCGACCTCGGACCGCTGGTCGTGATGTCGGTGGGCCTGCTCGCCGGCTCGATGGCGGGCGCGATCACGGGGTTCGGGACCGGGCTGCTCGTCGACCTCGTGCTGGTCCAGACGCTCGGCGTGACCTCGCTGTTGTACATCGCGATCGGCTACTGGTGCGGGCGCCTGCGTGAGCTGCGAGACCCGGCCCATGGGCTGATACCGCTCGCAATGGGAGCGGCGGTGACCGCGTTCGCCGGACTCGGGATGGCCTTGGTCCAGTTCCTGCTGGGCGTCAACTCCCCGGTCAGCCTGCTGCTGTTTCAGCAGATCTTCATCACCGTGCTCGTCAACAGCCTGATCGCGCTGCCCGTGTTCGCGATCGTGCGGCGGCTGATCCGGCCGACGCTGCCCGACGACCCCCGTCGGCGCCGTCGCCGCGCCTACACGACCGGCGGGCTCAGCCCGCTGTCCAGGCCGTCAGAGCGGCTCGGACCGATCCCACGCTCGTCGACCCGATGAACCCGAACGCCGAAGACCGCCGTCCCCCGCTGACCCCGCAGCTGGCACTGCGCGTCGCGATCGCCGCGAGCGTTGCGCTGGCGCTGTTCGCGATCGTGTTCTTCCGGCTGTGGTTCTTGCAGGTCCTGTCCGGGGACCAGTACCTGGCCCAGGCGAAGGGCAATCCGGCGCGCACGATCGACGTCGCGGCGCCCCGTGGCGAGATCGTCGATCGCAGCGGCAACGTGCTCGTCGACTCCAAGCCCGCCAATGCCGTCGTGATCTCGCCGGCCGATCTGCCGGTGGCGCTGGCGCCGATGCTGATGGCACACCCACCGCGTCGCGACACCGTCCTCTACAACCGGCTGGCCAAAGTCCTGGGGATGTCGACCAAGCGCAGGAAGTGCCCGATTAACGGCTACGGAGTCCAACGGCTGTCGCCGATCGGCTGCGCCGTGGCCCAGGGCTATGCGCAGCTCTCCTACCAGGACGTGACGATCAAGACCGACGTCTCCAAGGACGTGCAGTACTACCTCGCCGAGCGCCAGCAGCAGTTCCCCGGCGTCAGCGTTCAGCAGGTGTGGCTGCGCCGCTACCCGCTCGGAACGCTGGCCGCGCAACTGTTCGGGACGGTGGGCAGGATCAGTCCACAGGAGGTCCACGACTCCCGTTACCGCGGCGTTTCGCAGAATGCGGTCGTCGGTCAGTCGGGGCTGGAGTGGTACTACGACCGCTATCTGCGCGGCCAGGACGGCGCCGACCGAGTCCAGGTCGACGCCCTCGGCCACTTCACCGGCGACCTGTCGGCGCGTAAGCCGGTGCAGGGCCATTCGCTGAAGCTGTCGTTGGACGTCAGCCTTCAGCGTGCAGGCCAGTTGGCGGTGCAGAACGCGATCAACGCAAACCCGCCGGCGCAGGCGGGCGCGTTCGTCGCGATGAACCCCGACACCGGCGAGGTCTACGCGATGGGCTCGCTGCCGACGTTCAACCCCAACATCTTCGCCAACCCCGCCGGCGTCCCCGCCTCGACCTACAAGCAGCTCAACAACGCCTCGAGCAACTTCCCGCTGATCAATCGCGCGATCATGAGCGCGTATCCGACGGGATCGACGTTCAAGCCGATCACGGCGACTGCGGCGCTCCAGAGCGGCGACTGGACCGTCGGCGACACCTACGACGACACCGGCGTCTACTCCAACGGTCCGGGCGACCTCCGTCACAACGCCGGCCATGCGTCCTACGGCGTGCTCGACCTGACCCAGGCGATCAAGGTCTCGTCCGACGATTTCTTCTACAACCTCGGGCGGGTCACGAATGTCGACAGGCCCGACGGCGGTCCGCTGCAGCACTGGGCCCACCTGTACGGGATCGGGCAGAAGACCGGAATCGACCTCGGCGGCGAGACGGCGGGCAACCTGCCCTCGCCGAAATGGCGCGCGGCGATCGACCGCGTGGAGCTGCGCTGCGAGCACAAGCGCCACGTGCCGAGCTGCGGGATCGCCGACGGCCGCCTGTGGTCGGTCGGCGACAACGAGAACCTGTCCGTCGGCCAGGGGGACGTCGGGGTCACGCCGCTGCAGCTCGCGGTCGCGTACTCGGCGATCGCCAACGGCGGGACCGTCGTGCGCCCGCACATCGGCCTGGAGGTCGACTCGCCCGACGGGACCGTGCTGCAGAAGATTCAGCCGCCGGCGGCCCGCCACATCAGCATCGCGCCCCAGTATCTGGACACGATCCGGACCGGCCTGCGTGAGGCGGCCTCGCAGCCGGGCGGAACGTCGGCCGACGTGATGGGCGACTTCCCCGAGCCGGTGTACGGCAAGACCGGGACCGCGCAGCGAAACGGCCAGGCCGACCAGTCGTGGTATGCCTGCTTCGTGCCCGACACAGCGACGAGCAAGCCGATCCTGGTGATCGTGACCGTCGAGCAGGGCGGCTTCGGCGCCGCCGCCGCCGCCCCGGCGGCGCGGCAGATCCTCTCGCAGTGGTTCACCGGCAAGATGGGCCCGTTCAAGGCAGGAGCGTCGAAGACACTGTGAGCGTCGTCAGCCGCTTCCAAACGCCCGAGGCGGTGCCGGAGATCCGTGCGCGCCCGATGATCCGGTTCGACCCGCTGCTGCTGCTTGCGGCGCTCGGCCTGATCGCCTGCTCGCTGATCACGCTGAAGGGCGCGACGCGCACCACCGACCCGGGCCACCCCCTCTTCTACGTCGAGCGCCAAGCCGTTTACGCGGCCATCGGCCTCGCAGTCGCGCTGGTGCTGGCCAGCACCGACTACACGCGGCTTCGCAGGTTCAAGTGGCCGTTCTACGGGATGTTGATCGTGCTCAACATCGTCGTCTACGGGGCGCCGCTGGTGCGCGGCGCCCACCGCTGGATCCCGCTGCCGTTCTTCCAGTTCCAGTCGTCGGAGTTCGGCAAGATCCTGCTCGTCGTATCGCTCGCGGCGTTCGCCGTCGATCGATCCCGGCGCCTGCACGAGCGGCGCACGACCGCACGGATCTTGCTGCTGGCGCTGGTTCCGGCACTGATCGTGATTCCCCAGCCCGACCTCGGGACCGGCATGGTCTACGTCGCGGTCGGCTTCGCGATCCTGTTCTTCGCCGGGACGTCGTGGAAGCAGCTGACCGCGCTGGTCGCGCTGTTTGCTGTTTCGATCACGTTCGTGCTGGTCGCCGCTCCCGCAATGGGCGTGCACGTTTTGAAGCCCTACCAGGTGCAGAGATTGACGGGATTCCTCAATCCCTCACACGACCCCCGAAATCAGACTTACAACATCCTCGAATCGCTGATTGCGATCGGCTCCGGCCAGAAGACTGGCCGGGGCGTTGCTCATGCAAGCCAGACAAACCTGCATTTCCTTCCCGAAAACCAGACCGACTTCGTGTTCGCGGTCGTCGGCGAGACCTATGGGTTCGCCGGCGCGGCACTCGTGCTATCGCTGTATGCATTGTTGATCTGGCGAACGTTACGAATACTCACGATGGCCAAAAACTTGTTCGGAACCCTGATCGCCGGGGGCATACTGGCGATGTTGATGTTCCAGGTCTTCGTGAACGTGGGCATGACCATCGGGATCATGCCGATCACCGGAGTGCCATTACCGCTGATGAGTTACGGCGGTTCGTCGGTGCTCGTGACGTTCATCGCCCTCGGCCTCTTGCAGTCGATCCACATCCAAGCTCGGGTCGCTGCTTCCGAAAAGAGCAGGGCGCTCGTTTCGTAAAGCCGCCGCCCGCCACGGCGCGGCATAAGTTTTCCAAAGGACTGAATGACAATTGAAGAAGCAAGTACTGGTCAGCGTTGACCGCGGGGAGACCCGCGTGGCGTTGCTAGAGGCGACCGGAACGGTCCCTGCACGCAAGTCGGGCTCGACCACCACTCGCCGGCGTCGCAAGACCACAAATCCTGCGGCCGGCTATCACGTTGCCGAGCTCTACCTCGAGCGGCGCGGTGCGCGCTCGATCGTCGGCAACATCTACAAGGGCCGCGTCGACAACGTGCTCGCCGGGCTCGAGGCGGCGTTCGTCGACATCGGGCTTGAGAAGAACGGCTTTCTGCACGTCGACGAGATCGTGCTGCCGGGCGTCGAGGCGCCGCGTCGCGGACGCGGCGGCGGACGCGACAGCCGCCAGATCACCGACATGCTCAAGCCCGGGCAGGAGATCGTGGTGCAGGTAGTCAAGGACCCGCTCAAGACCAAGGGCGCGCGCCTGTCGATGGACCTGACGATCGCCGGGCGCTACATGGTCTACGCGCCGTACGGCGAGGGCATCGGCGTCTCGCGGCGGCTTGACGATGGCGAGCGCGACCGCCTGCGC
>DASYFZ010000582.1:0-7251 GCA_036000295.1 Solirubrobacteraceae bacterium | reverse complement strand
TCGACCAGCGCGTAGCCCTCGTCCTCACGGCCGATCATGTCGTGCTGTGTCGTCGCCTCCTCCCCGGGGTCGCCCTCCAGCGGCGCGTCCAGAGAGGAGGCGTTGCGCGCGGTGATCGCCTCCAGCGCCTCGAGCACCGATTCCGTGTCGAGCTGAAGGTGCTCTGCGATCTCGATCACAGTCGGTGATCGGCCCGTCAGGGAGCTCAGCTGCTCCTCTGCCGCCTGGACCCGCATCACGAGCTCCTGCAGCCCGCGGGGAAGGTGGATCGACCGGCCCTTGTCGCGGAAGTGGCGCTTTAGCTCGCCGAGGATCGTCGGCAGTGCATAGGACGAGAACGCCGCGCCGCGATCGGGGTCGTAGCGGTCGGCCGCCTTGACCAAGCCCAGGCTGGCAACTTGAAAGAGATCCTCGAAGGGCTCCTGCGTGCGCGCGTAGCGCGCGGCAAGTGTCCTGGCCAGCGGCATGTGGCGACGGACCAGCTCGTCGCGGGCAGCACGGTCACGGTGGAACTGCCAGCGCCGGGCGAGCTCAGCGACGTCTAGTCCGACCGGGGTTCGAGCACGAAGATCTCGAACGTCCGCGGGGGGTGGAACACGATCTGGCTGTGATACGTCAGCACGTTGCGGCCCACCAGCTCCGCCACCGCCTCCATCACCTTCGGCCCGACCGTTTCCTGGAAGCTCAATCGATAGCTCCGCACCAGGTCGTCCTTGCCGTCGGCCAGCAACGTTTCCTCGTTGCGAGTCAGTCCACCCTCCATCGCCACGAACACGTAGTCGTCCAGGATCCACGCCTTCGCTGCGGTCGGGCCGCGGCCGTAGAACTGCTTCTTCATCCCCACCATCGCGTTGGCCAACGCGGTCCGCATCGAGCCACCGCCCTCCTGCGGCAGCTTCCCACCGCCCGCCTCCACCAACTCGCGGGCCGAGCTCATCGGGTCGTCTTGTTCGTCGCTCATCCTTGTTCCCCCGTGCAGGCTGCTTGCGCAACGAAAACCTCCGACATGGCGTGACATCTTTCAGAAGCGCGCCCCACCTCCGGCATCGGTGTGGGTTCGATCATCTGTTGGACCGCCTGCCGGCGCGCCCCGCGGTTCGCGCATAGCCTGCGTTAACAAGTTTAGTCCGGTTCACGCGACGCGACGCGCGACCGCCCTGAGCGACGGCCGCACGATGTCGGTTTCCAACGTTGCCTGCGCGGTCGCGGCTGACGCCGCGTCACCCCTGGGTGACGCGACACCTGTCTCAACCTACGTCAGACGGGTAGAGCGCTGTTGATGAGTGCCGGTACCACGACGCACCAGTCGCCTCGAGTGGACCACAAGCCAGGCGACGCCGCGACTCGAGAGCTGACGCACTCGAAGCCCTACGAAGCTTTGGCCCGCGCCGGGCTCGTCGCCCGCGGCGTTGTGTTCGGTGTGGTCGGCGTGCTGGCGCTGAAGCTGGCGCTTGGGTCCGGCGGTAAGACGACGAGCCAGCAGGGCGCGCTCGCGACGATCGCCCACGAGCCTTTCGGCGCTGTGCTGCTGGTGATCGTCGCGATCGGCCTCGCCGGGTACGCGTTCTGGCGCTTCGTCGTCGCTGCCGCCGGGCCGCGTGACAGCGCCGACGACGGCCTGAGCGAGCGCGTCCCGGCGCTGGCCAGCGGCATCGTCTACGCGGCCCTGTGCTTCACCGCGGTGAAGATTCTGTTCGGCGGCCACGCGACGAGCGGGTCAAGCAGCGCCAAGCACGCCACGGCCGGGGTGCTCGGCTGGCCGGGCGGGCCGGTGCTCGTGACGATCGCCGGCGTGATCCTGATCGGCGTGGCCCTGTACCAGGGCTACGAGGGTGTGAGCCGCAAGTTCTGCGAGGACGCGCGCACCGAAGAGATGAGTCCCGGCGTCCGGCGCTCCTACACCGCGCTCGGCGTATTCGGATACCTCGCCCGGATGGTCGTGTTCCTGTTGGTCGGCTACGGGATCATCAAGGCCGCGCTCGACTACAACCCACACAACGCGATTGGTCTCGACGGCGCGCTGCAGAAGCTGGCGCACAACTCCTACGGACCCGCGCTGCTCGGGATCGTGGCTGCCGGCCTGATCGGCTTTGCCGTGTACTGCATCGCCGACGCACGCTACCGGCGCCTCTAACCGCGGCCCCGGTTACCGGTTGCGCTTGCGCGGACCGCGGGGCGCCACCTCGTCGATCAGCTGCAGCAGGTCGTGCGCGGCGAGCTCGATCTGCTTGTGGCGCCACTCGGCGGCACGGTAGTGACAGGCGATGATCCCCGACCGGTGGATGCGCCTGAAGTCGCCGAACACGAACGCGTAGCGCGCCTTGGTGTGATCGTTGGCGCCGTCGGTTAGTCCCAAGAACCACCGCTCGTACTTCTCCCAGCCGTTTCGGTCGAGATAGGCGGTTTCCACGGCGGGCTTCGGCTGCACCGCCCCCCACTCGCTGTCGAGCACGTACTGGCGCTTGGTGATCAGCTCGCGCGCGAATGCCAAGCCTGCCTCGTTGACCGAATACGACGCCATCGGCCAATTGTGCCTGGGAGCGCGGGCGGCGCGGCCCCGTGAAACTACGGGCGGTGGAGAATCGCGAGATTGCCGACCGGCTTGACGCATTCGCGTCGTTGCTCGACCTCGGCGACGCCAATCCGTACACCGCCCGCGCGTATCGGCGGGCGGCGGACACCATCCGCGGTCTCCCGGTGCCGGTCACCGAGCTGGTCGCGTCGGGCAAAGTCCGCGAGCTGCGGGGCGTCGGCTCGGGGATCGAGGCACGCCTGCGCGAGCTCGTGGATACCGGGGAGATCCAGGAGCTGGCAGAGCTCGAGCGCGCGCTCGCGCCCGACCTGATCGGCCTCGGCCGGTACCTGGGCCTGACCACGAAACGCTCGGTCGAGCTGGCCGCGGCGCTCGGGGTCCACAGCGCCGACGAGCTTCGTGAGGCTGCCGCCGAGGGCCGCCTGCGGGACGTGCCGGGCATCGGCCCCAAGATCGAGGCGCAGCTGCTCGAGGCGTTGGCGCGCGCGCCGGATGCGCAGCCACGTCAGGGGCTGCTGCTTAACCGCGCGCTGGAGCTCGTCGGCGGGATCGCGGCCGCGCTCGACGGCGTGGTGGCCGGGGACGTCAGGCGGTGGCGAGACTCGTGCGAGCGGCTGGCGGTCGTCTGCTCTGCTGACGATCCGTTGGCGGCTCTCGACGCCTTTGCGTCGCTGCCTCAGGTCGTTGCGCTGGTGGACCGCGCCGAGCGGCGCGCGCTCGGTGTGACGATCGAGGGCGTCCCGATCGAGCTGGTGGTGGCCTCGCCGGGGCGGTTCGGCACCTCGCTGCTCCGCGCGACCGGCTCGCCCGGCTACGTCGCCGCGCTCGAGCCGTTGCCGGACGGGCCTGACGAAGAGGCGGTCTATGACGCTCTGGGCGTTCCGTGGTGCCCGCCGGAGCTGCGCGAGGAACCGTTTCGCGGGGAGCCGCCGCCGCTGGTCGAGCTGAGCGATATCCGAGGCGACCTGCACTGCCACACGACGTGGTCAGACGGCCGGGCCAGCGTCGAGGAGATGGCGCGGGCGGCCATCGACCGCGGGTACGAGTACCTCGCGATCTGCGATCACACGCCGGCGGTCGGCGCCGTCCATGGGCTGACCCCGGCCGAGGTCCGCCGACAGGCCGAAGAGATCGCGGCGGCCAACGAGCTGCTGGCGCCGTTCCGTGTGCTGCGCGGGATCGAATGCGACATCCTCCCCGACGGCCGGCTCGACCTGCCCGACGACGTCCTCGCCGAGCTCGACTGGGTGCAGGCCAGCGTCCACGGCGGCCAGCGGATGCCGCAGCGCGAGATGACCAAGCGCGTTTCCGAGGCGCTGCTGAATCCGCACGTCAGCTGCCTGAGCCACCCCAAGGGCCGCTACATCAACCGTCGCCCGGAGAACGAGCTCGACCTGGACCGCGTGTTCGAGATCGCGTCCGGCCGCGGGATCGCGGTGGAGGTCAATGGGCTGCCCCTCCGGTTGGATCTGCGGGGCGAGTACGTGCGTCAGGCGATCGCGGCAGGCGTGCGGATCGTGTGCTCGACCGACGCGCACTCGGTGCTTGGCCTGGGGAACATGCAGCTGGCCGTGGCGACGGCGCGGCGTGGGTGGGCTGGGGCGGCGGACGTCGTGAACGCTGGGCCGCTTGAGGGGGTGTTGGGGCGGCGGACGTCGTGAACGCGGGGCCCGCTTGAGGGTGTGGTGGGGCGGAAGCTGTGACGGGAGTGGAACAACTTCCAATGAGAGAGTGAATTTCCGGGGGTGCGTGGCGGCCCAGGTGGGATCTTGGGGTCCATGGCCTCCGAACCCAGCGGAAAAGGACCCAATCGACGCGTCACTGACGCCGCGCGGGTCTTTTCCACCGGTGAGCGGGGTAAAGGACCCACGGACCTGTCAGGGGCGCCCGATTGGGTCTTTTTCGAAGGGGCGGGGTGGCCGGATCGCGAGATCGCGAGGCTGGCCGCTGAGCAGAGGGCAGTGGTCACTCGCCGCCAGCTGCTGGCGCTCGGCGTCGAGCCCGGCATGATCGACCGCGCTCTCGCGCGCGGGCGTCTGCATCGCGTCCACCAGGGCGTCTACTCATTGGTGCCGTTCAGCGTCCTTCCTCCGCTCGCCGCCGAGCACGCCGCGATCCTGGCGTGCGGCGAGAGCGCCCTCCTCAGCCACCACTCGGCCGCAGCCGTATGGGGCATCCGGCCATTCCTCGCCGGCGACATCGACGTCACCCTCATAGCCGGCGAGCGGGGCCGCAAGCGCCCGGGCATCCGGGTGCACCGCACCGCCCACCTCGACCGACGCGACGCCCACCGCCACCAGCAGATCCCGATCGTCTCCCCCGCCCGCGCCCTCCTCGACATCGCCCCGAAGATCTCCGGCCGCGCGCTCGAATGGGCCCTCGACCAAGCGCTGGTCAAGCGCCTCACAAATCGCTCCCAGATCAAGGCCGTCATCGCGGCTTACCCCCACCGCCCCGGCACACCCAACCTACAAGCGCTTCTCGACGACCCGGACCGCCCCACCGCAATCACGCGCTCACACCCCGAGGAGCAACTGTTCGACCGCATCCGCAGGGCAGGCCTGCCGATCCCCGAGGTCAACGCCAGAGTCGGCAACTACACCGCCGACTTCCTCTGGCGCGCAGCAAAGGTAATCCTCGAGATCGACGGTTACCACTACCACCACACCCGCGCCGCGTTCGAACGCGACCATCGACGTGACGCCGAGCATCAGCGCGAGGACTTCCTCGTCATCCGCGTCACCCCACGCCAACTCCAGCACAACCACGTGGCCATCCTCGTGCACGTCGCCACGACGCTCGAACGACGCCGAGCCGCCTAGCGTTACGCCGGCGCCGCCGTGTGCCGGTGATCGCCCTTCCGGCTAGCTCCCAGGGTGCAGCTTGTGGAGCATCCACTTGGTCGCCGTGCCACAGCGAGCGCAAGACCAGTCGAGCGTCGGCGCCTCGCGCATAAGTTCGGTGAGCGCCATCGACTCCTGACCGGGCTGCGGCTTGACCAGCTGCCACGTCATCGCGTCGCCGCACTGCGAGCACCGCCAGTCGAGCGCCAGTGCTTCTGCCATGAGAGCTCCTTTCCGAACGTCTGTTAGGTCCAGCGCCTCCCGAGCCCCGGGCTCACGCACCTGGCCCACCAGCCGGAAACTCTAACGGCGCAGGCGCCGCACCGCTCACTTTTCAAGACACCGTGTAGCCTCGCCCAAATGCCGTCCGGAGGGAGGATCGTGTGAGCGAGCAGAACAGGACCAGCTTCGTCAACACCGCGGACGGCCGGACCCTGGCGTTTGAGCAGTACGGAGATCCGGACGGCACGCCGGTCTTCCTGCTGCACGGCACTCCCGGTTGCAGGCTCAGCGGAAGGCATCCGGACGAGTCGCGCGTGGTCGACGCAGGCTTGCGCCTGGTCACATATGACCGACCCGGATACGGCCAGTCGGCCCGTCACAAGGGCCGCCGCGTGGTCGATTGCGTCGCCGACGTCACCGCGATCGCCGACGAGCTCGGCATCGATCGCTTCTTCGTCAAGGGCGGGTCCGGCGGCGGACCGCACGCGCTTGCGGTTGGCGCCAGGCTCCCGCAGCGGGTGACACGCGTCGCATGCGACGTGGGCGTTGCGCCGTACGAGGCCGAGGACATCGATTGGCTGTCCGGGATGGATCCGGCAAACGTCAGGGAGTTCAACTGGGCGCTCGCGGGGGAGGACACGCTTCGCCCGGAGCTCGCGAAACAGGCCAAGCAGGCGATCGCCAAGGTCGAGGCCGATCCGAAAACGCTGCTGAACGAGTTCAGTCTGTCGCCTGCCGATCTCGCGGTGCTCGAAGACCCGCGCGTTCAACAGCGGCTTCGAGCCACGACGCGTGAGGCGTTCGCCAACGGCGTCTCGGGCTGGGTCGACGACGATCTGGCGTTTACCGTGCCCTGGGGCTTCGACGTCTCCGAGCTCACGGTGCCCGTCGAGATCCGCTACGGGGCGACCGACGTGCTCGTGCCGGCCGGACACGGAGAGTGGCTGGCAGCGCACGTTCCGAACGCAATCGTGACGGTCGACGACACCGGCGGACACCTCAGCGATCCCGACGAGGGCCTCGAGCAGCTGCGCGAGCTGATCGCCGCCTGACGTGGGTCACCGCCGAACGCGCGCCAAACCTGTATCCCGAGGCGATCACGCTCCGCGAACAAGCGGCCGAGGAAAGCGTCCTGACCGCAATCACCCCCGGCCCCGGCGCCTCGGTCAAGGACAGCTACGCAACGCTCGATCTCGGCGCCCACGGTTTCGACGAGCTGTTCGAGGCTCGCTGGATCACCCATGACCCATCGCCCGCGCAAGGCAGCGACTGGACCACCGTGCGCACCGAGAACGAGCTTGCCGAGTGGACACGCGCCGCGGGCCTGACCGACATCCTCACGCCGGAGCTTCTTGGAACCCAAGAGGTGCGCTTTCTCGCCGCTCGCGACGAGCACGGGACCGGCCTGCGGGCCGCTATCGCTGCAGGGTTCAGCGATCTCGGCCCGCTTCGCGTGTGGCTCGCGCCTTAGGCAGCCGTCAGCTCGCGCTCGGCGCGGACCCAGTTCTCGAGCTGGTCGTTGGCGCCCTCTTCGAGGTAGATGAAGTACGCGCGCTCGGCGATGTCGGCCTGGCTCGGCTCCGGCCGCTTGGCCTTTGACTTCGTCGAACGAACGCGTCGCGAGACGGTCTTGGGCAGCTTGGTGCTCATCTG
>DASYFZ010000529.1:0-3341 GCA_036000295.1 Solirubrobacteraceae bacterium | reverse complement strand
CGACATGATGCGCGGGCGCCCCGCCGTGTACGCGACGTTCTCGAGCTACGACGAGGTCGCACACCACTCGGGCCTCGAGCGGGCCGACACGATGGAGGCGCTGCGCAAGCTCGACCAGCACTTCGCGCGCATCAACCGCGCCCGTCGCTACGCGCCGCGCCCCTACAAGCTCGTCGTGCTCTCAGACCACGGGCAGACGCAGGGAGCGACGTTCAAGCAGCGCAACGGCTACGACCTCGGTCAGCTCGTCGAGCGGTCGATCGAACGGGGGACCGTGGCGCACATCGCCCAGGGTGACGAGAACGACGCCGCGGTCGGTCACGCGGTCAACGAGGCCACCGGCACCAACGCGGCGCACGACGAACAAAGCGAGGAGCTCACCGATCGCCACGTGGTCGCGCTGGCGTCCGGGAACCTGGGGCTGATCTACCTGATGGAGGAGAAGCGGCGCCTCACGCTCGAGGAAATCGACGAGCGTCATCCGCGACTGATCCCGGCGCTTCGCGAGCACCCGCATATCGGCTTTCTGCTGGTCCGTTCCAAGGACCACGGGCCGGTCGTCCTGGGACCGCACGGCAAGCACTACCTGGACGACGGGCGCGTCGAGGGCGAGGACCCGCTCGCACCGTTCCCGCCCAACGCCGCCGCGCATCTGCGGCGCACCGATGGCTTTGACCACGTCGCCGACATCATGGTCAACAGCTTCTACGACCACGAGCTCCAGCAGGGCTGCGCGTTCGAGGAGCTGATCTCGTTCCACGGCGGCATGGGCGGCCCGCAGACCGAGCCCTTCCTTCTGTACCCGGCGGAGCTGCCGCTGCCCGCCGAACCGATCGTCGGGGCCGCGCAGGTCCACGCCGTGCTGACGGGCTGGCGCCGCCTGCTTCAGGCGCAAGCGCCCCGCGCGGATGCGTCGCTCACGGCACCGGTCCCTGAGTGACGGCACCGCTGCGTCCGCCGATCCCCTGTGTATCGGCGAGCCGGGCGCGGTCGATGTCGACCGAGTCGCCGAAGTTGCGGTCGACTGTGGCGTCCAGGCGGGCCAGCTCCTCGTCGATCGCGGGGCGGTTCTCCTCGCGGACCTCGTCGCGCAGCTCCTCGAGCAGCGCGCGCAGCCGGCGCATCACCTGGATCGACGCCTCCCCGTAGCAGCGGATCTCCGTCGTCGCGAGCGTCAGGTAGTCCTCCCAGCTGCGTACCGGCAACACCAGGCCGATCGAGGCTTCGCGCTCTGAGCTCCACTGCGACGGCGACAGATCGATGCCGCCGATCACGCGCAGCACCTCCCCGAGGTGGTCGATCACCTGAACCGCGGTGGTCGGGTCGTTGATCGCGGCCGACAGCGCCTTGATGGCGACGTCGACCATGATCCGGATCGCGAACGATGGGTCCTGCTCGACCGTCCGCTCGTCGCCGAGGGCGACCATTCCGCGCAGCCGCAGCGCCTCGGACTCGTCGGCATCCGTGCCAGGGCTGCCGTAAGCCTCGATCAGGACGGCCCCGGCGGGAACGAAGTCGCCGATTCTGTGGCGCATGACGACCAGCCGCCGGTGGTCGCGCGCCCAGTTGACCAGGCCCTCGATGTGCACGGCCTGGATCGCCCCGGCTCTGGCACTGCGCGCCACCACCGAGGGTGGCTCTGCGCGAGCGTGCACCGACCCCCAGAACACGTCCGGCTGCGCCGTCAGAGGTCCCTTACGCAAGTCGGCGTCGCGTCGCACGTATTGGCCGGCCAGCGCCGCGACGGCGACGGGTCGCAGACGGTGCAGGAAGCGGTCCAGGAAGATCAGGAACACCAGCAGCGACACGATCAGCAGCAAGCCCGCCAGCGACGTGCCCAGGTTCGGGACGAAGTTCTCTTCGACGCGGCGTAGCAGCATGAACGAGAACGCCAGCGTCCCGACCAGCAGGGCGAGCACGGCCTTGAGCATCCGATCGCGGTACCAGATCCGCATGTATCTCGCGGAGAAAGTCCCGGTCGCCATCTGCACGACCAGCACGGTCACCGTGACCACGAACCCCGTGAGCGCGGCGCTCGCGCCGACGATCGTCGTCAGCAACGTGCTCGCGGTCGACGACGAGTACGTAAGCGCCTCGGGCAGCGACAGGCCCTTGTCGATCAGCACCATGCCCGACCCCGCAAGCACGCCCGTCACCCCTCCCGCCAACGGCAGCACCCACAGGCTTCCGCGCATGTATTGCCGGATGCGAAAGCGCCGTGCCCAGCTCATCGCAGCCCTTGCTCGCGCCGCCACATCTCCGCATAGGCCCCGGGGCGCCCGGCGAGCTCGTCGTGCGTGCCGCGCTGCACCACCCGACCACCATCGAGCACGATCACCTCGTCGGCGGCGTGCAGCCCCGCGAGCCGGTGGGTGATCAGCAGGACTGCGCGGTTCCCGGCTGCATCCAGCACGTCGGCGACGATCGCGTCGGCCGTGGCCGTGTCGAGGTGCTCGCCGGGCTCGTCGAGCACCATCACCGGAAAGTCCGCCAGCAGGACGCGCGCGGCCGCCAGTCGCTGCCGCTCACCGCCGGACATTCGCTCGCCGAGCTCGCCCACATAGGTGTCGAGCCCATCGGGCAGGCCGTCGACCCACGCGCCGAGGCGAGCGGCCACCAGCGCCTCATGCAACTGCTCGTCGGACGCCTCGCGCCGCGCCAGGCGGAGATTCGCCCGGATCGTCGTGTCGAACACGTGGGCATCCTGCGACAGCAGCCCGACCACCCGCCGGCAGGCGTCGCCTTCCAGCTCGGACAGCTCGATCCCGTCGAGCGTCACCGAGCCGCGCTCATAGGGCGCCAGGCGCAACAGCACGCGCGCGAGCGTCGACTTCCCGGCGCCGCTACGTCCGACGACCGCGACGCGCCGCCCCGCCGACAGATCCAGGTCGACGCCGTCCAGCACCCACGGCCCGTCGGCGTCGTAGCGACAGCGGAGCCCCCGGACGCGGAGCGCGTGCGTTCCCGGGCCGTCCGGCAGCGAGCGCGGTGACGCCGGCTCGGCGACCACCGGCTCGGCCCCGAGCACGTCGCCGACGCGTCCCAGCGACCCGCGCACGCGAGAGAGCGTCTGGGTGGCCACGGGCAGCGGCGAGGCGAGCTCGAACGCGGCGAGCGGCACGATCGCGATCACCGCCAGCAGGACGATGTCCAGGCGCCCAGCTCGCACCGCCGAGACACCGACGAGCAGGCAGCCGAACGTCGCCAGCGCCGGCAGCAGGGTCGCCAGACCCTGACCGATCCCAGCCGTCATAGCTCTGCGCCGGGCGATGCGCGCAAGCCGCGCGTCGATCTCCAGCGCCTCGCCGAGCTTGCGGTCCGCGGCTCCGAAAGCGGCCAGC
>DASYFZ010000514.1:0-7222 GCA_036000295.1 Solirubrobacteraceae bacterium | reverse complement strand
ACCCTGCCCGCAGGATCACGCGGCAACCAGCGCGGCAGCCAGAACGGGAACAAGTCCAACGACAACGGCAACGGCACGGGCAGCGGCATCGGCAGCGGCAGCGACAACGGCGCCGGCACGGGCGACGCCGTCGGCACGATCACCCAGCTGTCGACGACCGCCGTGACGATCAACGTCGGCGGCCACACGATGACCTTCAGCTGTGACCCCGCGAACGACCTGACCGACGGCTTCGCCACAGGCGACCTCGTCGACGTCACCTACGACTCGAGCGGCGGTTCGCTCCAGGCCAGCGACGTCGAGTACGTCGAGGCCGACGCAACCGCCACGGTCACGGCGGTGGACACCTCAAGCCTCACCCTCACCAACAGCGACACCGGGCAGACCCAGACGATCGTCGCTGATCCGGACGAGGGCATGTTCGATGGTGTGAGCGTGGGCGACGGAGTCGTCGTCACCTACCACCAATCGGCTGGTCAGCTCATCGCCGACGTGGTCGATGACGAGACGGCCGGCAACTAGGGGTTAGTTGCCGGTCGTCTCGTCACGGCAAGCGGCCGCTCCAGCGCAGTGAGCCGGCCCCGGCCGCCAGCAGGAGCGCCAGCGCGGCTGCCGCGAACGCCACCGTGATGTCGGTCTGCGTGGTCTTGCTGCCCAGCTGGGTGCCGAGTCCCTTGTAGATCGAGATCAGCCCGTTCGCGTCCTGGGCGCTGAACGAGCGTCCGTGTGACGTGCGGGCGATCTGCTGCATCAGCTGAGGGTCGGGCGGGACCGCCACGGGCGGCCCGAACGGATCGGGGTTGGGCAGCGAGCCCGACGACGTGCCCAGCGCCACCGTGTAGATCGAGATGTTCGACTTGGCCGCGCGCTGCGCCACCGAGATCGGGTCCTGGCCGGCGTTGGCGGCGCCGTCTGACAGCAGCACGATCGCCGAGCGCCCCTTGCTCGTCTTCCCCTGCTGATGCAACAGGTTCAACGCCACCGACAGCGCATCGCCGGTCGCGGTCGCGCCGCTGGCCGTCTGCGTGTCGATCGCGCGCCGCGCGGCGACGTGATCGGTGGTCGGGGCGATCGCCGAGTCAGGTGAGCTCGAGAACGTGACGACGCCGACGCGCGCCGTCGAGGGCAGCTGGTTGATGAACGTGTTCGCTGCCTTCTCGGCGGCGAGGAGGCGACTGGGCTGGACGTCGTTTGCGTCCATCGAGCCCGAGCGGTCGAGCACCAGCATCAGCGATGCCTCGCGGACGGGCACGCGGGTGGTCACGTGCGGGCGCGCGAGCGCGATCGCGAGCGCTGAGACGGCGGCGAGCATCGCCACCACCGGGACGTGCCGGCGCCAGTCCGGACGGGTGCCCAGCGCAGCCACGACCGTCGGCACCGCCGGAAAGCGAAGTGCGTACCGCCGCGCGCGCCGCCGGGCCAGCCGTTGCGCTCCGAGCGCGATCGGCACAAGCAGCAGCGCGAACAGCCACAGGGGGGAGTAGAAGCTCATTCGTGGACCCGTCCTCGCTGTCGCGACGACAGCCCCCTGGCGAGGGCCAGCAGCCAGTCCTCGTCGGTGCTCACCGGCACGTGGAGGACGTGCAAGCGCCGCAGGTCGGCCGCGAGCTCGTCGCGGCGGCGCTGTTCGAGCTCCTCGAACCGCGCTCGGATCCGCGCCGATGAAGTGTCGACCTCGACGCGGCGCCCGCTCTCGGGGTCGACCAGCGCGATCCGCCCGACGGACGGAAGCGTCGACTCACGCGGATCACAGACCTCCACCGCGAACGCACAGTGGCGCGCAGCCACCGCGGTCAGCGACCGCGTCCAGTCCTGCTGATCGCGGAAGTCGGACACCACCGCAACCAGCCCGGGACGGTTGGTCAGCGTCAGCAGCCGGTCGAGCGCTCCGCCCAGCGCGCCCGGCACCGACTGGCCGTCGCGTCCGACGCCGGCGGCGAGCAGGCTCTGCACCGCGACGATGCCGGGCCGCGAGCCGCGCGGCTCGAGCACGATCGGCTCTCCGGCGCCGAAGGCGATCACACCGACGCTACCCGCGCGCTTGATCGCCAGTCGCGCCAGCACCATCGCCACGCCCTCGGCGACATCTGCCTTGAGCCGCTCGGCCGTGCCGAACGCCATCGAGGGGGAGACGTCGAGCAGGATCCACGTGGTGATCGCGCGCTCGGGCACGTGCAGGCGCACGTGGGGCTGTCCGGTGCGCGCGGTTGCGGCGGCGTCGATGTGGCGCACGTCGTCGCCGGGCTCATACGGCCGCAGCCGGGCGAGCTCGGTGCCGCGCCCGACCCCGGCAGCGCGCCAGTCTCCGGGCAGCCCGCGCGCGACCAGCCGCACGACCATGAGGTCGATCGCGTCGAGCAGTCCCTCGACGATCGTTCCCGGGCCTTGGCGGCCTGCCGGGGGCTCGAGTGCCAGCGCACCCGGCCGCGACTTTGACGCCGCCGTGCTCATGCCACCCGCGACATCCTCACGAGGTGGTCTTCGCGGGGCTCGGGAACGGCGACCAGCACCTGCTCGATCACGGCATCCGGGCTGAGGCCGTCGCTGAGTGCGTGGTAGGAGAGCACCAGCCGGTGGCGCAGGATGTCCGACGCCAGGTCGCGCACGTCGTCGCCGACGACGTGCCCGCGGCCGCGCAGCAACGCGAGCACGCGAGCCGCCGCGGCGAGGCCGATCGGTCCGCGCGGGCTGGCGCCGTACTCGATCTGCCCTTCGAGCTCGTGCAGTCCGTACTTGCCCGGGTGCCGGGTGGCGTCCGCAAGCGCGACCGCGTAGCCGATCACCTCGCGGTCCACGAGCACCGACCGTGCGGCTTCGGCGTAGCGCTCGAGGTCGACCAGCGAGACGCGCTCGCGGACCTCGGCGGTGTCGCCGAGACTGCGTCCGACCACCGCCGACTCCTCGCCGACCGACGGGTAGTCGACGACGATCTTCATCAGGAAGCGGTCGACCTGCGCCTCGGGCAGCGGGTAGGTGCCCTCGGACTCGATCGGGTTCTGGGTGGCCATGGCCAGGAACGGGCGTGGCACCGGATAGCTGGCGCCGCCGATCGTGACCTGGTGCTCCTGCATCACCTCGAGCAGCGCCGATTGCACCTTCGCGGGCGCGCGGTTGACCTCGTCGGCGAGCAGGAAGTTCGCGAACACGGGCCCCAGCTCGGTGTCGAAGCGACCGCTGTCGGGGCGGTAGACGCGGGTCCCGACGAGGTCGGCCGGCACGAGGTCCGGGGTGAACTGGATACGGCGGAAACTGCCGCCCAGCACCTGAGCGAGGGTCTTGACGGTCAGGGTCTTGGCAAGACCGGGGACGCCCTCGAGCAGCACGTGCCCGCCCGCCAGAAGGCTGACGAGAACGCGTTCGAGCATCGCGTCCTGCCCGACGATCACGCGCTTGACCTCGTGCAGCGCGTCCTGCAGCCCGGCACGGGCCTCCTCGCGCAGCTCGGCCGGGTCTTCGCTGCCGGGTGGCTGACGATGGATTTCAGTCATCTCTTTCCTTGGTTTGTGTGGAGGGCATCAGATCAAGCGTCCGAACCAGCGCAGCGACATCCCGCTTCCGATCAGCACGAGGATCAGCGCGCCGCCGGCGAACTCGTCGGAGATCTTGCGTTTCTCGAGCTTGTGGCTGAGCTTTGAGCCGAGCTGCTCGTACAAAGAGGACAGGTGGCTCGCGTCCTGGGCGGCGTAGCCCTGGCCGCCGGAGGCGCGGGCGATCTGCGACAGCCCCTGCGGGTCGGGCGGGACCTTCTTGGTGACAGTGCGGCCCTTGCCGACAGGCACCTTGATCGTGCCGCTCGCCGTGCCGAGCGCGACCGTGTAGATGCGGATCTTCTGGGCGGCGGACTGCTTGGCGGCCGCGATCGGATCGGCACCGCTGGTGGAGGTTCCGTCCGACAGCACCACCATTGCGGCCGGCGGGCGCGACGCCTTCGGGGTCTTCGTGAGCTGCTTGAGGCCGGCCTGGATCGCGTCACCGATCGCGGTGCGCCCGTCCGCGTGCCACCCGGTCAGGGCGCGCAACGCGGCGGCGCGGTCGGTGGTCGGTGGCGACAGCACCGTGGGGTTCTGGTTGAACACGATCACTCCGACAGCGACGTCCTTGGGCACTGTCGCCAGGAACCGCTGCGCCGCGCGCTCGGCCGCGACCAACCGCGAGGGCGACACGTCGGTGGCGGCCATCGAGCTCGAGTTGTCGGCCAGCAGCATGATCGACGCGTTGTGGATCGGAACGGCCCGTGTCGCTTGTGGGCCGGCGAGCGCCACGATCAGCACCGCAAGTGCCACGGCAAACGCGAGCATCGGAAGGTGTCGGCGCCAGCGGGGGAGGTCGGGCGCTACCGACGGGGCCAGCGCGGGCAGCACGAACGCCGCGCGATCCCGTGCTCGGCCTCGCTGGCGACGCACGTACCAGACGATGAGCAGGGGGATGGCGATGAGCCCGGCCAGGGCGACTGGAGTCGCAAAGCTCATGGTCCTCCGTGGCCTGATCCGAGAGTTGCGTAAAGAACAAGCGACTGGCCGTAGCGGTTGACCACGAGTTGCACCGGCTGGCCGGGCTGCTTTGAGGCGATCGCGGCGTCGAGGACTCCGGGGTTGGTGATCGGCTGTCCGTCGACCTGGGTGATCACGTCGCCGGGCTCCACGCCCGCGCGCTGGGCCGGGCCGCCGGCGTCGACGACCAGGACGGTCGCGCCCGAGTTGCTCATCTGCGAGACGGTTTGCAATCCAAGCCAGGGACGGCCGGCCGACCCCTGGGCGTCGGACGTCGTCGTACCGCTGCCCCCACCACCCGCAAGCGCCGCGGCGCCGAGCGCGACGGCGGCCCCGGCGACGGTGGCGAGCGCCACCAGGCCGATTTGGCGGGGACTGATCGTGCGCAGGCGCGCGACCGTCGCACCGAAGCCACGGGCGGTCGCGGCGCTAAGCGAACGCAGGAACGCGACGATCGCCACGGCGACGCGCGTGAGCAGCGGCGGGCGCGGCTCGCGTTGGGGTTCATGCGGTGGTTCTTCGACTGGGGGCTCGTCGGGCACAAAGCCCGCGCGACGGCGCTCCATCTCGTCTGCTGCAGACTCGGATTCGCGCGCCCAGTCCCCTGACCACAGGTGCCTCGGGGTCGTCATCGGTTACTGAAAGTACCGCGCATAGATGTGAATTCCGTCAGAGTCTTAAGTAGTTCTTCGAGGAGCTCAAGAGCCTCCGGCACGTCCGCCCGACCGAACCCGACACGCACATGGCGCGGCTCGTCGTACACCGACCCCGGAAGCAGCAGCACTCCCGCCTTCGCCAGCGCCTCACACAGCGCGTCGACGTCGGCGACGCCACGCACCACCGGGAAACCGATCGGCCCGGCCGTCGGCCGCACCCACGCAAAGACATCAGCGTGTCGGGCGAAGAACTCGTCGAGCAGCGGCAGGTTGCGCGCGACGATCTCGAGGTTTCTGGCCACCAGGCGTTCCCGGTGGCGAAGCGCCAGCGCCACGAGCAGCTCGCTGGGCGCGCTCGCGCAGATCGTCGTGTAGTCCTTGAGCGTGACGAGCGCCTGGCGGATCTCGGGATCGCGACAGGCGAGCCAGCCGATCCGTAGTCCGGGCAGGCCGTAGGTCTTGGAGATGCTGCCCAGCGAGACGGCTCGCTCGTAGCAGTCACACGCCGCTTCAAGACGCGCGGCCGAGTCATGCTCGAGCTCGCGGTAGACCTCGTCGCAGAACAGCACGACGTCGCGCTCGCGGGCGAGCTCGACGACTCGCTCGAACGTCGCCTGGGGCATCAACGTCCCCGTCGGGTTGTGGGGCTGGTTGATGTAAAGGACGCGCGTGCGCGGCGTCATCAGGCGCTCCAGCTCGTCGAGGTCGTGGCGCCACCCGTTGTCGAAGCGGCGCTGCCACGGGCTCACGTCGGCGCCGGTGCTGCGCGCCAGCGCGATCGCAGACTCGTAGCACGGCGTCTCCACAATCGCGTGGTCCCCAGGCTTCAACAGCGCGTGATGCACGAGCAGGATCCCCTCCTCGGCGCAGGAGGCGACGGCCACATCGTCGGGACCGGTGCGCTCGTACAGGCCGGCGATCGCCTTGCGTAACTCCGGTGCGCCCAGCGACTCGGTGTACCCGCACCACTGGCTCAGCAGACGCGCGTGCGCGTCCGGCTCGAACTCCAGCAGCTGACCGATCGTGCGCGATTGGCAGTCGCTCGACGACAGCATGTAACGAGTCGTGAACTCGTGTCGCGCGTAGAAGCGCTCGATACGAAACGGGCTCAGCTGCACTGCTGAGCGCCAGCCTAAGGCCTCCGTCCTTACGCCGCGCGAGCGTCGAAGTCGAACACGCCTCGCGACGGTTCGAACTGCGGCTCGTCGCGATCGGCAGCCTCGAACGCGGGCTCGACCTCGTGCGGAGCCGGCTCAAAGCCGGCGGCACGCGCGACCTGACCCAGGATCCTCGCCGCCACGCGCAGCTCCTCGGGGCGGTGCGAGGCCATCACTGCCAGGCGCAGCCGTGCCCAGCCGGGCGCGACCGCCGGTGGTCTAACCGTCTGCGCGAACACTCCGCGCTCGAGCGCCGCCTCGCAGATCCGCACCGCGCGCCGTGGTTCGCCGACGACGATCGACAGGATCTGGGTGGGAGAGCCGCCCATGTCAAAGCCCTCCAGACCGAGCTCGTCGCGAAGTGCCGCGGCGTTTGCCCGCAGCCGGTCGACCAGGCGCGGACGCTGCCGCAGCACGTCGAGCGCCGCGAGTGCTCCACCCACCGCCGGTGGAGAGGGCGCCGCTGAGAACTGCAGCGTCCGCGCCGCGCTGACCAGATAGCGGGCCATCGGCCGGTCGCACGCCACAAAGCCGCCGTACGAGCCCAGCGCGTTGCCCAGTGTGCCGACGATCACGTCGACGTGATCCTCGAGCCCGGTGTCGGCGAGCGCTCCCCGGCCGCCGGGACCGAGCGCGCCGATGCCGTGCGACTCGTCGACGACCAGCCGCAACCGGTGCCGGGAAGCCACCTCGACCAGCTCAAGCAGCGGGGCGACGTCGCCATCGACCGAGAACACGCTGTCGGTCGCGATCAGCGCACCGCGCCCGTCTGCCTGGCGGATGCCCCACGCAAGGTGCTCGACGTCGCAGTGGTCGTAGGCGAACATGTCCGCACCCGACAGCCGACACCCGTCGAGGATCGACGGGTGGCTGAGCTCGTCGCAGAACACCGTGTCCCCGGGCCGGGCGAGCGCCGCGA
>DASYFZ010000430.1:0-3835 GCA_036000295.1 Solirubrobacteraceae bacterium | reverse complement strand
GCGATGGCCGCGATGGCCGGAGCCGGTGCGCTGCTGACCGCCCTGGGGTTCGGCATCGGCGGCGGTCCTCGGGGGTTCGTGGTACTGGCCGCTTTCGTGGCCACGGCGCTGGCCGGTCTCGCGGTGAAATACGGCCTGCACAGGTTCGTCGCGGCCTACCTTCTCAACATCTGGTTCATCATCGTCCTCGGCCTGCCGACGCTCCTGTCGTTCGGCCTTCCGAACGCCTTTCATTCCGGGCTGATCCATACCGAACCGTGGGAGCAGGCGCTGGCCTGGCTGACCGGATCGGCGCTTTGGGTCGCTTACACCTTCATCATGTGGCTGGCGCGCGGAAGGGTCTCGGCGCCCCAGCCTGCCGCCGAGATTCCCGGAGATATCTCGCCGAGGCCGCTGACCCGGCCAATGATCCTTTTCGCGGTGATCCGGGCGGTCGCCGTGTCGATCGCCGTCGCGATCGCCTTCGGGCTTAAGCTGCCCAACGCCTACTGGATGCCGATCGCCGTCATCATCGCGATGAAGCCCGACCTGCAGCAATCCACTTTCGCTGCGGTACAGCGCGTCGCCGGCACGGCACTTGGCGCCGCGGTGGCTGCGCTCGTCCTGCTGACTGTCCACAACAAGACCGCCCTCGAGGTGATCATCGTCCTGCTGTTCGGGCTGGCGGCGGCGATCCGCTTCGTCAACTTCGCCTGGTATACGGCAGCCCTCGCCGGAGGGCTTCTGATCGCGATGGACGTGCCCCACCCGTCCAACTTTGCGAGCGAGGGACGCAGGATCCTGTTCACGCTCGCCGGCGTGGGGATCGCCGTCATCGTCATGTTCCTGGCGGACTGGCTCCAAAAGCACGCCGGCAAAGCAGCCCCACAAGCCGCAAAGGCCCCACAAACCAGGACTGCCTGACGCCGGCGGCGACGCGCGCGGATGAGCGCCAACGCGCGGGCTGAGTGTTCACCGGTAAGCGGCCCAAGGGGCGACCCAATCAGAGGGCGAGCAAGACCGAGCGATGCGCTGGCACACCACGAGTGCATCCCGCGCGGGCTTCACCCCTGAGGCGGCCGCGCTTTCTATCTGACGCACAAGCAGACGCGTTTCTGACCCGGCTCCTGATCGCACGCGGCGAATCCGTCTGTGGGGAGATTGACTGCGCTGATCTTCCCGGCAAATCATCATCGACACCGTGATCTCAACCTTTTTGGCCGATGCACTGCCTCGCTGTGGGGCATAGCCTGATGCCACACCCAAATTGCATGTCGGTAGCTGTGAAGGGTTGCTGGCTGATGCGATAACGATTTCGGGAAGGAACGGCAATGGCAACCACAACCCCAAGTAGACGCACGACCGCTCCCCGACGCGGGACAGCCACGCCGCGCAAGAAGTCGGAGACCGCAGGCGGTCGGCATTTGTCGGTGGCCGAGCGGGTTGCGCGTGGTAAGGCGGCCCGGAGTGAGGTGCCGCGCGCAGATCACGCGACATTCGAGCCGCCGGCCGGTCGCGCTGATCCGGTCGCGTTGTTGGAGCGTCAGGCGAAAACACGGGTATTGGAGCTAGTGCCGATCCGCTACGGGCGGATGCTGGTCTCGCCGTTTACGTTCTATCGCGGGGCGGCGCTGCTCATGGCCAATGACCTCGCCTCGACGCCACGGTCGGGACTGAACGTGCAGTGCTGCGGCGATGCGCACCTGTCGAACTTCGGGGTATTCGCCTCGCCCGAGCGGCGCTTGATGTTCGATGTCAACGACTTTGATGAGACGCTTCCGGGTCCGTGGGAGTGGGATGTCAAGCGGCTTGCGGTGAGCATGCTGATCGCCGCGCGCGATAACGGTTTTCGTGCGAAGGAGCAGGAGCAGATCGTGCTCGACACGGTGGGCTCCTACCGCGGCGCGATGGGCGACTTCGCCGGGATGAAGAACCTTGAGGTGTGGTATTCGCACCTGGATGTCGAGAGCGCAATCCAGGAGTTCGGCTCGCAGTTCAAGCCGAAGCTGGTCAAGCGCGCCGACAAACAGGTCGCGAAGGCTCGGACGAAGGACAGCATGACGGCGTTCTCGAAGTTGACGGAGGTCGTCGACGGTAAGGCGCGGATCGTCGATCAGTCGCCGCTGATCGTGCCGATCGAGCAGCTCGCGCAAGGCACAGAGCGCGATGAGATGTTCGAAGCACTTCGCCAGTTGGTGCGCGGCTACCGCGAGTCGCTCGAGTTCGATCGGCGGATCCTGCTGGAGGAGTTCGAGCTAGTCGACTTCGCGCGCAAAGTGGTCGGGGTCGGGAGCGTCGGCACGCGCGCGTACATCGCGTTGCTGCTCGGCCGTGATGGCCAAGACCCGTTGTTCCTGCAGATGAAGGAGGCCGAGGCGTCTGTGCTGGAGGAGTTCCTCGACCCGAGCGAATTCTCAAACCACGGCGAGCGGGTAGTCGTCGGCCAGCGACTGATGCAGGCCGCCAGCGACATCTTCCTCGGTTGGCTGCACGTCGACTCCGGGCTTGACGGCAAGGCTCGCGACTTCTACGGCCGTCAGCTGAAGGACTGGAAGGGCTCGGCGGAGATCGAGCAGATGGTCCCTAAAGCCATGGCTACCTACGGCAAGCTGTGCGGCTGGACGCTTGCCCGCGCGCACGCGCGCAGCGGCGACCGGATCGCGATCGCAGCGTACCTCGGCAACGGCGACAGCTTCGACCGTGCAATCGTCGAGTTCTCAAAAGCGTACGCCGAACAGAATGACAGCGACTATCAGGCTCTCGCCGCCGCAGTCAAATCCGGCAGGATCACCGCCAAAACAGGCCTCTGACAGAGTCTCTCCCGGAGGCGAACTCCTGCCGGTCAGACGCGGACGGCGTAGTGGCTCCAGCGGCGGTGCCGAGAGCCAGCAGTCCGTCGTCGCTCGTGGGCGAGTCGGTGACGCCTGGTCGTACGCCGTGGAGTCCTGCGTGTCATTCCATTTGGGTGATGCGAGACCGGTTCCTTGTCGCGATTGTCGACACCTGAGCCTGCTCGCAATCGGAAGGACGCCACATGGCCGCCGCACCGTCTGAGACTCCCGTCCTCGACACGCTCGCCGCGATGACCGCGGAATCGATCGCGCGGTCCGGACTGGACGCCAACTCGCTTCTTGTCGCCCGCATCGCCGCACTGGCGGCGGTCGATGCGCCTGCCGCCTCATATCTGATGCACATCGGTCCGGCGATCGACGCCGGCGTGACCGTCGAGCAGATCCAGAACATCCTCGTCGCGGTTGCACCGATCGTCGGTACACCACGCACACTATCGGCCGCCTTGAACATCACCGAGGCGCTCGGGATCGCCGTTGTCGCGCTCGAGGAAGAGCTCGAAGCCGAGGAAGACGCGCAGTAGCGTATATCCCTGCCGTCCATGCGCAAACATGGCGGGGTAAGGACTCGGCAGCTCCTCCTAGGAGGAGCCGGCGCTTAGATCGATCACGTGCGGTCGCCGGAGCGCCTCCTGGGAGAACTACTGAATCGAACCGCCGCTTTAACCCGTTGGTTGTAACGACCGCGGGTGTGAGTCTGGGAAGGCAAAGACCTCTCCAACCGACCGGGATGCAGTGACGAACCCGGTGCTGACCTCAGAAAGGCGTGGACACAGTGACTTTCCTCTGGATCTTGTTGGCCATCATCTACGTGGCGTGCTGGATCTATTTCGGGATGGCAACCTTCCGAAAAGGGCACTACTGGATGTTCTGGATCGGATTCTTCTTCCCGATTCTGTGGATCATCGGCGCGTTGATCGGACCGACTCCGCGTGCCGCCAGCCTCGGGTAGGCGCGACCGGAGTCACCAAACAACGGCTCGCCAGGAGCGAGTGCAGTATTGACGG
>DASYFZ010000429.1:0-7833 GCA_036000295.1 Solirubrobacteraceae bacterium | reverse complement strand
GGCGGCCCGGCGCGGCTGCTGGTCCCGCACCTGTACTTCTGGAAGAGCGCCAAATGGGTGCGCGGGCTGACGCTCACCGCAGACGACGAGCCCGGGTTCTGGGAGAACTACGGCTACCACAATCACGGCGACCCATGGCTCGAGCAGCGCTACCAAGGCGACTGATAACCGCTCATGTGATCCCTCGAATTCGCTGCATGCGCGAGTCCGTCGGCAGATCGGAGACAATGCGCAGATGGGCGACGAGCACCTGCGTTCTGAGATCCGCGATGAACAGGAGCGGATCATCTCGGCCGTGAGATCGGCGACCGATCACTGGGAGATGGCCAAGGCGGAAGACTCGTTCGCCGATTTGCTCGAACGGATGGCCGATGAGCTGGACGTGGGCTCGGCGCGCGACCGGGGCCGCTTTCTGGCCGCAGCACATGCACTGCGGCAAGCTGCGGCGGCCAATGAGCACCGCTACGTCACGGGCCTTGGCGCCGCACCCGACGACGCCTGACGCCTGCTTGTAGCCGTCACCGCGCTCTGGCGCTCAGGCGAGGACTCCTGCGGATTCGTATTCCGACAGCCACCCGGTCCGGTATCCATCTCGCCACAGGATCGGGAAGAACGCCTCGTCTAACTCCGTCTCGCCGGGTCGCCGGTAGCGGGAGTAGATCGGATGCGGATGTTCGGGGTTCCACCGTGTGTCGGTCGAGATCATGTGGCTGATGATCGATCGTCGCTGGGCGTCCGCTCGCTGATTCGGGGGGCTACCGTGAAACGTCCACCCATCGTGGAACGCTGCGCCACCGGCCGGGACCTCAATCGGGACCAGCTCGAGTTCGACCCCGGGTGGCTTCGAGCTCACGACATGCGCCAGCCAGTCGTCGGGCGCGTGGAACGTCCCCCCCAACGTCGCGTGCGGCCACTGATGCGAACCGCGCACGTAATAGATCGTCCCGGTATCGGCAGCCGTGTCGTCGAGCGCCATCCAGCACGTCGTCATGTTCGGCGGGTCGAAATGATCCAGGTACGCCGCATCCTGATGGCACAGCAACGCCTTTCCCGCCGGCGGCTTCCAGATCGCGTTGTCCTGCGCCAGGCGGACGCCGGGAACCGCCGCCAGTCCCGCCGCGAACTCGCCCACCCGGCGTGACAGGGTCACGCCGGCCAGCACGCGGTCGGCCTTCCAAACGTTGCACAGCTGGCGCGTGAGCTCCGGCGCGGTCACCCCGGGCTGGTAGTTGACTTCGTCGGGCGCAAGGCCCGTCTCCCACTCGTGCTCAAACGCGCGCATGAAGTGGTCTCGGATGGGATCGAGCTCCACGGGCTCGAGAAACCGCTCGACGATCAAAAACCCGTCGCGTCGATAGCTCTCGATCTGCCCCGGCGTTGGTGCGCCCACGCCGCGGGAGTCTAAAGCGGCTTTGCGAGTCTCACGTCGGCGGCGTGCTCAGGGTCGATCAGCGCCTCGAGCGCCGCCCCATACTCAGGCAGCGACAGCACGGTCCCGTCGTGCAGCACCATCAGGAAGCGGTCCATCGTGCGCAGGAACGCGCGGTCGTGCGAGACCGCCACGACGGTTCCCTCGAACGTGCTCAGCGCTCGTTCGAGCGCGTCGGAGGACTCGATGTCGAGATTGTCGGTCGGCTCGTCGAGCAGCAGCAGGTTGTGTCCCTCGAGCTCGAGCACAAGCACCTCGAGCCTGGCCTTCTCGCCCCCGCTGAGGACGTCGTAGGACCGGCGCGCCGCCTCGGCCAGCCCGTAGCGAGCCAGCGCGCTCATCGCGGCTTGCACGCCTCCGCTCCGGACCCGGTCGAGCACGACCTCGATCACCACGCGGCCGGCGAGGTCGCCGCGTGTCTGCAGCTGCGTGAAGAAGCCGGTTGAGACACGCGGACCGACGACCAGCTCGCCCTGATCGGCCTCGCGTTCCCCGGCCAGCACGCGCATCAGCTCGCTCTTGCCCGATCCGTTGGGGCCGAGCACTCCGACCCGCTCGCCGAAGTGGATCTCGTCCGAGAACGGCGACACCAGATCGGCGAGACCGAGGGAGCGCAGATCCAACACGCGGCGCGCCGAGTCCCCGCCGCGCATCCGCACGACGATCGGGACGTCGTTGACGGGCGGCGGCGGCGGGCCGGTGTCACAAAACCGGCGCCACCGCGTCTCGGCGGCATCGGCCTTCTTGGCCCAGTCGGGGGCGTATTTGGCGCGCTCCTTGAACGTCTTCATCAGCCTGAACAGTCGCCGCTCCTCATCGCGCCAGCGCTTGACCGCATCGCCAAGGCGGCGTTGACGCTCCTCGCGGGCGCGGGGATATGTCGGATATGCCTCGCCATGCATCCACGCGCCGTTGCCTTCGAGCGTCAGAATCGAGTCGACAGCTCCCGAGAGGACCTCGCGGTCGTGGGAGATCATCAGCACGGTCTTCTTCGATCCGCGGATCTTGCGCTCCAGCGCGAGCTTCGCCGGGACATCGAGGAAGTTGTCGGGCTCGTCGAGCAGCAGCACATCGGCATCGGAGCGAAACAGCACGTCGAGGACCAGTTGTTTTCGCTCGCCGCCCGAAAGAGTCACCGCCGGACGGTCCGCCAACTCGTCAAACCCAACGCGGACGATCCGCCTGCAGGCAGCGTCCCACTGGCCCTCGAGCTCGTACCCGCCAAGCACCGACCAGTCCGCGATCGCCGAGCCAAGCTTGATGCCGGCATCGGCGTCGCCCGCCACAAGCTCCAATTCATGTCGCAGCATCCGCTCGCCGGCCAACCGGAGCGCCAGCGGCGCCAGCGACAGCAACAGCTCCCGCACGGTTCGCCGCTCACCGGCGACGCCGATGTCCTGCGCCATGTAGCCGACGATCCCACCGACCGAGGCGTCGCCCTCGTCAGCGTTCAGCGCTCCCGCAAGCACCCGGAACAACGTGCTCTTGCCCACACCGTTGGCCCCGACAAGGCCGACATGCCGACCGTCCGAAACCCGAAACGACACGTCGGAGAACAACAGCTCGCCGCCCGGGTGGGCGTAAGCGAGCCCGGAAACCACGACATGCCCCATCAGTCGCCCGCCATACCACAGTCCATGGCGGCGATGTTAGTTGTGAAGCTCCTCGCCACCGTGAAAGACTGCGGCCCAACAGCCCCGACCGATGGAGGACAGCCGGATGGCCGACAGCGTGTATCGAGTCACCGAAGTGATCGGCGTTAGCAGCGAATCGTGGGAGGCAGCAGCTCGCAGTGCAGTCGAGACGGCGGCCAAGTCCGTGCGCGACCTGCGGGTGGCCGAGGTTCTGCGGCAGGACGTCACCATCCAAGACGGCAAGCTCGTCAACTACCGCGTCCGCCTGGGCCTCTCGTTCAAGTACGAGTCCGGCGACTGAGCGTCAGGTGTGGCCGTGGGCGACACGTACACCCACGGCCACCACGAGTCGGTGCTTCGCAGCCACCGCTGGCGAACCGCCGAGAACTCGGCCGGCTATCTGCTGCCGTTTCTTGCGCCGGGGATTCGGCTCCTCGACGTCGGGTGCGGTCCGGGCACGATCACGCTCGATCTCGCCGCTCGTGTCGCCGATGGTCAGACGGTCGGCGTCGACCGTGATGCAGGTGTGGTTGCAGAGGCTCAGCGCCTGCTCGACTCGCGTCCGATTCCCGGCGTTGAGTTCAGGACCTCCGACGCATACGCGCTCGGTTTCGACGACGAATCATTCGACGTCGTGCACGCCCACCAGGTGCTCCAGCATCTGACCGACCCCGTCGCGGCGCTCGTCGAAATGCGCCGGGTGCTGCGGCCCGGCGGCGTGCTCGCCGTTCGGGACAGTGACTACGGCGCCTTCGTCTGGGCGCCACCAAACCCGCTCCTCGATCGCTGGATGCAGCTCTACCACGACGTTTGCCGCCACAACGGAGCCGACGCCGACGCCGGCCGGAGCGTGCTCGGCTGGGCGCAGAACGCCGGCTTCACGGAGATCCACCCGAGCAGCTCGACGTGGACCTTTGCGGAGCCGGAGTCAAGGCGTTGGTGGGGCGAGTTGTGGGCCGACCGGGTGGTCTCCTCGTCCTTGGCCGACCAGGCGGTGGACTACGGGCTCAGCAGCCGCGATGAGCTGGGGGCGATCGCGGCAGCCTGGCGGCACTGGCTCGCGCAAGACGACGGGTTTTTTGTCGTCGTGCATGCGGAGCTGATCGCGCGTCGCTGAGCGCTCGCCGGTAGGTTGCAGCAATGACCGAGGTCGACCTGGCCGGGCCCGAGCTGCTGCAGTTCGACCGTCTTCACGTGTGGCATCCGTACAACTCGATGCCCGCCGGGAGTGACGCGTTGCCGGTCATCAGTGCGGAAGGTGTGCGTCTTCGACTGGCCGACGGCCGCGAGCTGATCGACGGGATGGCTTCGTGGTGGTGCGCGGTCCACGGTTATCGGCATCCGGTGCTCGACGGCGCCGTGCTCGCGCAGCTTGGGCGGATGGCGCATGTGATGTTCGGTGGGCTCACGCACGAGCCGGCGATCCGGCTGGCCGCCCGGCTGGTGGAGCTGACGCCCGAGCCGCTGGAGCACGTGTTCTTCTCCGACTCGGGGTCGGTCGCGGTGGAGGTCGCGATCAAGATGGCGCTTCAGTACTGGCGCGCATGCGGCGCTGCGGAACGCTGCAGGCTGCTGACGGTCCGGGGCGGCTACCACGGCGATACGTTCGGCGCGATGGCGGTCTGTGATCCGGTCGGCGGGATGCACTCGCTGTTTTCTGGCGCGCTGGCCGAGCACGTGTTCGCCGACCGTCCGCCTGCGGGATTCGACGCCCCGTTGGACGCCGACTATGCCGCGCGGCTCACAGCACTGGTGGAGCTCCACGCGCACGAGCTCGCCGGGGTGGTCGTCGAGCCGGTGGTGCAGGGGGCGGGCGGGATGCATTTCTACAGCCCCGACGTCGTGCGACTGCTGCGCGAGCTATGCGACCGGCACGAGCTGCTGTTGATTCTCGACGAGATCGCGACCGGCTTCGGGCGCACCGGTGCGCTTTTTGCCAGCGACCACGCGAGTGTGTCTGCGGACGTGATGTGCGTGGGCAAGGCGCTCAGCGGCGGCTATCTGCCGTTGGCCGCGACACTGTGCACTCCGCGCGTCGCGCAGACGATCTCCCAGGGCGAGGGCGGGGCGCTGATGCACGGTCCCACGTTCATGGGCAACGCGCTGGCGTGCAGCGTCGCGTTGGCGAGCCTCGACCTCCTGGCCGACGACGCGTGGCGACCCCAGGTCGAGCGGATCGAGCGCGGTCTGGCCGATGGCCTGGCACCGGCACGCGAGCTGACAGGTGTCTCGGACGTGCGCGTGCTGGGCGCGATCGGCGTCATCCAACTCGCCGGGCCGGTGGACGTGGTTGAGGCGACCCGCGCATCGGTCGAGCAAGGCGTATGGCTGCGACCGTTCAGAGACCTTGTGTACACGATGCCGCCGTATCTGACCGACGACGAGGACATCGCTCGAATCTCGCAGGCGGCCGTTGCCGCCGCGCATGCCGGAGCCGGCGGCCGATGAGCATCGTGGTAGTCACCGGGACGGACACCGGAGTAGGCAAGACGATCGTCACCGCGGCGTTGGCTGCCCTCGCGTCTGCCCGCGGGGCCCGGGTTGCGGTCGTCAAACCCGTGCAGACTGGCGTCGCGACCGACGAGCCGGGCGATCTGGAAGACATCCGGCGCCTGGCAGGCATCGACGACCTCCACGAGATCGCTCGTTTCCCCGATCCGCTTGCTCCCGCGACCGCTGCGCGGCGCGCCAATCTCCCGGCACCGGCCGTGGCGCAGTTGGCCGGCTGCATCCGCGGCCTCGTGGACCGCGACTTGGTGCTGGTCGAGGGCGCCGGCGGCCTGCTCGTTCACCTCGACGCAAGCGGCGGAACCTTGGCAGACCTCGCCGGGGAGCTCTGCGCGCCAGCGATCGTCGTGGCCCGCGCTGGCCTAGGCACGCTCAATGCGAGCGCACTGACCTGTGAGGCGCTCGCCGCGCGCGGGGTCGACTGCCTGGGACTCGTTATCGGCGCCTGGCCGGCGGCGCCGGATCTCGCGGCCATCTCCAACCTTGATGATCTCCCCACCTATACCGGCAGGCGCGTACTCGGCCGCCTGCCCGAAGGCTCGGGGGCATTGGCGCCCGAGGCGTTCCTGGAAGTCGCCAAAGCCGGGCTCGACGCCGCTCTCCAGCGGTTGCCGGCATGACCGATATCACCGCAACACTCGAACGGCTGCGACGCGACGGTCTCTATCGCCAGCTGCGAACGGTCGACAGCGCTCCCGGGCCGTGGGTCACCGTCGGCGGCCGCCGAGTCCTCCTGTTGTGCTCGAACGATTATCTCGGCCTCGCCGGCAATGCAGCCGTCCGCGCAGCCGCCGCACAAGCTGCCGAACGTTGGGGGGCTGGGGCCGGCGCGTCGCGCCTCGTGTCGGGCAACATGACGATCCACACACAGCTCGAGCATCAGCTCGCGGAATTCAAGGGCCACGAAGCGTGCGTGCTGTTCGGCTCGGGCTACCTCGCCAACACCGGCGTGATCGCAGCGCTCGCCGGCAGCGATGACGTGATCCTCTCGGACGCGCTCAACCACGCCTCGATCATCGAAGGCTGCCGGCAGTCACGCGCCGAGACGATCGTCTACCGCCACAGCGACCTTGACTCGCTCGCGGTTGGCCTGAAAAGGGCGGCGGGACGCCACGCCGTGATCGTCACCGACGCCGTTTTCTCGATGGATGGGGACCTCGCGCCGCTTGCGGAGATCGTCGACCTCGCTCAACGGCACGGCGCTCGCGTCGTTGTCGACGAGGCTCACGCCACCGGCGTCGTCGGCCCCGGTGGACGTGGTCTCGTCGCCGCGCTCGGCCTGGAGCAGGCGGTCGACGTCGTCGTCGGCACGCTCAGCAAGGCGCTGGGAAGCTATGGAGCGTTCGCCTGCTGTGACCAAACCATGGCCGAGTTTCTCGTCAACCGTGCCCGGACACTGATCTTCTCGACGGCGCTACCGCCTCCGGCCGTCGCCGCCGCCGGCGCAGCGCTTCAGATCTTGCGAGACGAGCCGGTGATCGTCGAGCGCCTGCGCAGCAACTCGTGTCTCCTCAGAGAGGAGCTGGATGCGCGGGGCTTCGAGGTGCCGGCAGCCGAGACGCCGATCATCCCGCTGATCGTCGGCGACCCGCGCGCCGCCACAGACCTGTGCGAAGCGGCACTACAGGCTGGTGTGTTCGCACAGGCGATCCGGCCGCCCACCGTCCCCGATGGCACGTCGCGACTACGCCTCGTCGCGATGGCCACCCACTCCGCTGAAGATCTCCGCACGGCGGCAACCAGACTCGGCGTCGCGGCCGGCCAGGCCGTCGCGACAGATCGGCTGCGTGGGCACCCAGGCCAGCCGCTTACGAGCTACTGACCGGCGACCGCACGATCCGGAGTTGCTGTGGGCGCTGCGCGGCGGTCTTGGCAATTTTGGCGTCGTCACCGCCATCGAGCTCCGGCTGTTCCCGGCCGCCGAGGCGTACGCCGGCTGGTTGGCCTGGGATTGGCAACACGCCCATCCCGTGCTTGACGCCTGGGCCGAGTGGACGCGCACGACGCCCGACGACGTCACAACGAGCGTCCGGATCCTGCAGCTGCCGCCGCTGCCGGAGCTGCCCGAGCCGATTCGCGGGCGACAGCTCGTCGTCATCGACGGCGCGATCCTCGGTGACATGGAGATCGCGGCCGAGTTGCTCCAGCCGCTGCGTGAGCTCCAACCGGAGCTCGACACATTCGCACCCGTGCCGATGCCGGCTCTCTGCCGGCTCCACGGCGACCCAGAGGATCCAGCGCCGTATCACGGCGAGTCGGCGA
>DASYFZ010000427.1:0-5800 GCA_036000295.1 Solirubrobacteraceae bacterium | reverse complement strand
GAACGTCAATCTCGCCGGCTTCGACGGCAACCCCGACGGAGCGGTCGACAACGTGAACGTGCTCGGCACGGACGGCCCGGACAGCGCGGCCGTCGGCGGGACCGGGGGCGTGATCAAGGTCACCGGGCTGGGAGAGACCGTGAACGTCTCGGGCGGCGAGGCCGGTGACGGCGTCGGTGTCGACACGCTCGGCGGCGACGACACGATCGCCAACAGCGTCCTGACGCCCGGTCCGGCGGCGGTCAACGTCGACGGCGGTGAGGGCGCTGACACCGCGACCTACAACGGCACCGCGGCGGCCGACACGATCGGGATCGCTCTCAACGGGACCGCTGTCGCGACCTTCCCGCCCGCCGGGGGTCTGCAGAACGCCACCAACGTCGAGAACCTGGACGTGAAGGGCCTGGGCGGCGACGACACGATCCAAGGACAGAACGGGATCGCGTCGCTCACGCACCTGACGGTCGACGGCGGCGACGGCAACGACACGCTGGGCGGCGGCGACGGTGCCGACACGCTGTTGGGCGGCAACGGGAACGACACGATCGACGGCAATCGCGGCGACGACGTGGAGTTCGGCGGAGCCGGCAACGACACGTTCGTCTGGGATCCCGGCGACGGCAGCGACACGCTCGAAGGTCAGACCGGCCTCGACGCGTTGAACTTCAACGGCTCAAACGCCGGCGAGAGGATCGACGTGTCGGCCAACGGCACGCGCGTGCGGCTGTTCCGCGACATCGCTGCGATCACCCAGGATTTCAACGGGATTGAGGGCCTGAACATCAGGGCGCTCGGCAGTGCCGACACGATCACGCTCAACGATCTGACCGGCACGGGCCTGACGAAGGCGAACGTCGACCTCAGTGGATCCGACGGTCAGCCTGACCAGGCCGCGGACACCGTGATCGAGAACGGCACGGCGCTCGCGGACAACGTCGCCGTCACGACCTCGGGGTCGCAGGTCCTGTCGACCGGCCTGAAGCCCGCGCTGACGATCACCGGGAGCGAGCTGGCCGACACGCTGGACATCAACACCCTGGGCGGCAAGGACCAGGTTACCGTCGCCCCGGGCGTGAGCCAACTGCTCAACCCGGTCGTCGACCTGGGCGCCGATCAGTAGGGGGCACACGGGGCAGACGAGAGATGGGGCGCCGCCGTATCGCCACGGCGGCGCCCCTTTTTCGTGGTGCTACCTCGTCGGGGGCGCATTTGGCTAACGCGCGGTACAGGTCGGAGGCGTGATCTAGCTCCTTCTGAGCTCCGACCTCCGCAGCCGGTTCGTCGCGGTAGCGCAGCGCCGGCGCCACGCTGTGGCGCTCCCTGAGGAATTCTGCCTCCTCAAGCTGTATCTCGAGGCACGCCTGGTGTGCATACACGGCTGCGGCAACACGCTCGTCGAGGAGTCCGTGGAGCTTGGTCTGCTGCGGGGTGGTCGTGCGTAACGCCGCATCGATCTGGCCAGTGGCCGCGTGGGCACTGCTTCAGCAAAGCCCCGATCGCAGCGGCCAGATTCTCTCAGGACGCGTCTCACGAAGCCAGTGATCCGGACGTTTGGTCTGCATGACCAAGATCGCCACCGACATACGCGCGCGCGTAGACGCGCTCCCCTGGGCGCAACTGCGCGCCGCGCTCGACGACAAGGGCCACGCCGTCACGCCGGCCGTGCTCGATCCCGGCGAATGTGAGGCGCTGTCGGATCTGTTCGACAGCGGCCGCTTTCGCTCCACGATCGACATGGCGCGCCACCGGTTCGGCGACGGCCGTTATCGGTACTTCGACCATCCGCTGCCCGAGACGATCGCCGCCCTGCGCAGCTCGTTCTACCGCCACCTCGCACCGATCGCCAACGACTGGGCGGGCCTGCTGCGGGGAGACAACCCGAGCTTTCCGCTCGAGCACGAAGAGCTGCTCACCCAGTGCCACGACGCCGGGCAGCACCGGCCGACGCCGCTGATGCTGCGCTATGGCGCGGGAGACTGGAACGCGCTTCACCAGGATCTGTACGGCGACGTGTACTTCCCCTTCCAGGTGCTGACGATCCTCGCGCGCCCCGGCGTCGACTTCGACGGTGGGGAGTTCGTCCTGCTTGAACAGCGTCCCCGCGCCCAGAGTCGCGCCCACGTGCTGACCCCGCCACAGGGCGCGTTCGTGATCTTCCCCACGTCGGAGCGACCGAACCGGGGCAAGAACGGATATCACCGGGTCGGCATGCGCCACGGCGTGGCAACGATCACATCGGGCCGGCGCACCGCGCTCGGCGTGATCTTCCATGACGCCAGGTGACCGGTGGCTACAGTGATCTGTGGGACGGTTCGGGGGACGGCCGCGGCCGGCTTCACCGGATCGTCACCAGATCCCCTACAGGGACGCCGAACATCGATGGTGATGAGCTACTCAGAGATCCACTTTCACCTGCTGCCGGGCGTCGACGACGGTCCGCCGTCGCTCGCGGAGAGCCTCGAGCTGGCGCAGCTCGCGGTTGCTGACGGCACCCGGACAGTCGTAGCGACGCCTCACATCCATCCACTGCACATCACCGATCCGAGCGAGATTGCCGATCGGGTCCAAGCGCTCAATATGCGACTACGGGGGGCCCGGATCCCCGTCGACGTGCTCCCCGGCGGCGAGCTTGCGCTCGACATGGTCGGACGCTTGCGCCAGTCCGAGCTCGAGCTGATCTCCCAAGGACCTGAGGGACGGAGATGGCTGCTGCTCGAAGCTCCGTTCGACGGCCTCGACGATCGCTACACCGAGGGTGCACGAGAGCTGCGTGCGCGCGGCTTCGCGGTCGTCGTCGCGCATCCGGAGCGCGCGGGACGCACGGCCGCGACGGACGCCGTGATCGCCAACGAGCTTTCAGAGGGCAGCGTGCTGCAGGTCAACGCGTGGTCGGTCACCGGCCGCTACGGCGACGCCACGCGCGCGCTGGCGCTGCGGCTGCTGCGCTCCACGCCCGGTGCGGTGCTGGCATCCGACGCGCACGGTCCGCATCGCCCGCCTTCGCTGCAGGCCGCGCTGGACGAGGTCGCGGCGCTTGGCGAGCCCAACCCGGCTCGGTTTGCCGGGATGCGGACTCGCGCGCTGCTCAACCGCGGGCTCGAGCTGCCGCCCGCGGCGCGGGCCGCCTGACCTAGCGATCAGGCGAACCGCACACGCGGCATCCGGCGCAGCCGGCGGCGCTCGCGGTGGCCGAACAGGTGGTCGGCCTGGATCCGCAGAAGGCTGACGGCGTGCGCTGTCCGGACGAACGGGTTGGCTACGACTCGCCGGTCTGAAAGTGACAGCGCTGCGATCGCCTCGCCGTCGATGAGCGCCAGCAGCGCCTCGCCGTCGAGATCGGGCGCGTCGTCCAGCTGCGCCAGCCTGTGAAGCACCCGAGCCTCGTCGGCGCGCGCGAGCCGTAGCTCAATCGCGGCCGGCGAGATGTCCAGCTCGGCGTCCTGCTTGTGGGCGCGCCGGGCCTCTCGCTCGAGGTCATGTACGTGCTCCTGGGCTGCCAATGCGTTGAGAGTGGTGGTCATGATCAGTTCCTTTCCGGGGTAGTGGAAAGATCATGGCCCTAAGAAGGCCCCTGCACATCGGGCTAAAGCAGCGGCTTTGCCGGGCCGATGCCTTACTCGTAAGCGTCATCCCCTTACGTCGCTCCAAGCGGCTGCGGGGTCGGCGCACAGGCCGGCTGATGCGGCCAAGATGGGTGTTGGGAATGAAGAAGTCTCGGTTGATCAGCCGCTCCTTCATGCGGATCCTGGCGGCTGCGTCGGTGGCGGTCGTCGTGGCCGCGTGCGGTTCACAGAGCGGCGACGGCGCCGGCGGCGCCGGTGGCCCCGGCAGCGGAGCCGCTTCCGAATCGGCAGCCGTGCCCCACGCCCATCCGCAAGCCGTCCAGCCCACGGCGGGGGTCGCGGCCACGGCCTCGGCAAGTGGCGACGCCGTCGTCGGTGACGTCAACGCCCACGCGCCGGCGCTCGAGCAGGTCAGGCGCGAGCTCAAGCAGCTCAACCTCTGCGGCGGCGCCACGAGCGCCGCGGACGCGACGCCGCTGGTCAAGTCGACGCTGCCGGGCTTCATCGCCGACCCCGGCACCAGCCAGACCCAGGGAGAGCTTCCCCAGCTGACCGCGGCGCTGAACGCCCTCGGTAAGGCGCTCGACGTGACGATCTACGGGATCAGCGGCTACCGCTCCCCCGCCCACAGCGTCGCCGTCGGCGGGTTCGCCAACGACCCCCACACCCAGGGCAAGGCCGAGGACATAGGCGTCAACAGCCTGCTGCGGTCGAGCGCCGCTCAGATCAGCGAGACCGAGCTCGCCAGGTTCGGCCTGTACCGGCCGTTTGACCCCAGCGACGACCCCGGCAACTCCGAGGTCAACCACATCCAGCTGATCCCGAGCACCGGTCCGCTGACTCTTGCCCAGGCGACGAGCGCCTTCGATCCGGACCCGACCTGCAAGTAACGCCTCCGGCTTGTGAGGGGCGGCCGGGGTCCTCTACTGTTTGAGCCCATCGACCGGGGCTTTCACATCGCCGAGATCAACGTCGCCCGGGCGCTGGCGCCGTTGGACAAGCCGCTGATGGCGGACTTCGTCGCCAGCCTTGACCCGATCAACGCGCTCGCTGACGGGTCGCCGGGGTTCGTCTGGCGGCTTGCGACCGAGGACGGTGACGCGACCTCGATCCGAGCCTACGACGACGACCTGATGATCATCAACATGTCGGTCTGGGAGTCGATCGACGCGCTAGCCGAGTTCGTCTACCGCAGCGGCCACGTGGCGGTGATGCGCCGGCGGCGGGAGTGGTTTGAGCGGATGCGGGTGTACGTGGCGCTGTGGTGGGTGCCCGAGGGCCACACCCCGACGGTCGCCGAGGCGCAGGAGCGACTAGCGCACCTGGAGGCGCACGGCCCGTCGCCGCACGCGTTCACGTTCAAGCGCCGGTTCGCTCCCGATCAATCACCCGAGCGCGCGTTTGACTCGATGTACTGCTCGGCGAGCCGCTGAGGCGCGCGCACCAGCCAGGCCTCGATGATCACCTCGTTGAGGTCATCGAGGCTGATCCGGTCCAGCTGAACCAGCACGGCGGGGTAGCCGTCGAAATGCGGCGTGGTGAAGAACACGTCGGGGTTGTCGGCGAGCAGGGCCTCCCTGGCGACGAGATGCTCGACGCGCGCGCCGAGGATCGGTCCGACCGGGGCGGCCTCGCCGAGCGCCTCGAGGTCTGACTTGCGCAGCGGGCGATCCCACACGAACCCCTTGTCCTTGACCCGCCATGCCGGATGACCGTGCGACAGCCGCTCGCTCGTCTCGGGCAGTGCGAGCGCGATCCGCCGGACGTCGTCCCAGGTTGCCATGCACTCAGAGTGCGGCTTCGGGCGCCGGCACGTGAGCCTGGTCGGTGGCCGCCGCCAGCTCGCGGGCGAGCGTCGACTTCAGCAGCGAGGAGTCCACGCCGACGGTGATCAGCTTGAATCCTCGCGCGGCGAAGGAGCGCGCGGACTCGCCGCCGTCGCAATGCATCCCGGGGATGATGCCGTGTTCGTCACAGGTCTCGCGCACGCGCGTGATCGCGTTGTCGAGCAGCTCCCCGCCGGCCCCGGGTGTGCGGCCGAGCGCGAGCGCCAGATCCGCCGGGCCGATGTACAGCCCGTCCAGCCCGGGGGTGGCGGCGATCTGCTCGAGGCGGTCGATGCCGTCGCTGGTCTCGATCATCGCGAAGCACACGACCGAGTCCGCGAGGTCCGACGGCGCGGACGAGCCGACGACCTGCTGGGCGCGAATCGGTCCGTACGAGCGATTGCCGTGGGG
>DASYFZ010000401.1:0-18360 GCA_036000295.1 Solirubrobacteraceae bacterium | reverse complement strand
GCTGTGGACTCGATGCTCTCCAAGATCGCGGACTTCTACGACGACGAGGTCGAGGCCGCCGTCAAGGCGCTGACGTCGATCATGGAGCCCGTGATGATCATCTTCGTGGGTGGCATCGTCGGCGTGATCGTCATCTCGATGTACCTGCCGCTGTTCAACGTCTACAACCAGATCAAGTAGACCCGCAAGGGGCGCTCGACGATCGGGTGGCTATCGTGCTGCCCGTGATCCTCACCAAGGAAGTCGACGGATACCTGGCCACCCTGCGGCGCGAGCCCGACGAGGTGCTTGCCGATATGGAGGCCCAGGCAGAGCGCGAGTGGATCCCGGTGGTGCCCCCGGAGACGGGTGAGCTGCTGGGCTTGCTGGCCCGGATGCGCGGCGCGTCCCGGGTCGTGGAGATCGGAACGGCGATCGGGGTTTCCACGCTGTACATCGCCCGGGCGCTGCCCTCCGGTGGACAGGTGGTCTCGTTCGAGATCGACCCCGCCCGCTATGAGGCCGCGCGCGATTACCTGGAGCGCGCCGGCGTCCTCGACCGCGCCGACCTGCGCCTGCAGGATGCGCGCGAGGGCCTTGCCTCGCTCGAGGGGCCATTCGACATGGCGTTCGTCGACGCCGCCAAGATGCAGTACGCCGACTACATCGAGCTGCTGCTCCCGCTGCTGGCACCCCGGGCGGTGGTGGCCATCGACAACATGCTCATGAACGGGACCGTCGCGACCGGCAGTAGCGACGGCAACTGGACGCAGGATCAGATCGAGATGGCGCGGGCACTCAACTCACGTGTCGTGGGGATGCCCGAGTTCGAAGCATCGCTTCTGCCCGTCGGTGACGGCCTGCTGGTGGCGGTGCGCCAATGAGCGCGACCAATGGCGGCGACGACCGTCGCCAGTGCACGCCCTGTCGCGGAACCGGGAAGGTCGTCTCGAACCTGGGTGGCGAGCCGCACGAGGTGACCTGCCCGTGGTGTGACGGAACCGGCGTATTTGAGCCCGGCAGGGATGCCCAGGGTGGCCGAACGGCCGACGCCGACAGTTAGCACAAATGTCCAAGTGTCCAGCAGGTGTAAACCTCGCTGAAATGCAGGTCGATATTCGGGGTGCCAGGGCCTAAGGTGCCAAAAGGCAAACCGTCCGTGAGGACGGGACGCAAAGTCACGGGTCTCCAATGAAGGAGGAAGCCGGACTGCCACTAGGGCTCCACTAGCTGTCTGAAGCGCGATGGCTGGGACCGAAGGATCTGGCGAATGCAGGGCTCCATCAACCAGATCCATGGAGGATCAAATGCTCAACAAGCTGCGCCATCGCGCCGAGGACGAGAAGGGTTTCACCCTGATCGAGCTCCTCGTCGTGATCCTGATCATCGGCATCCTTGCCGCGATCGCCATTCCTGCCTTCCTTAACCAGAAGGGCAAGGCGTACGACTCCAACGCCAAGTCCGACGCCCGTACGGCGGCGACTGCCGAGGAGACGTACTACACCGACAACAACGGCTACTCGGCCCTGGTCACCGACCTTACGGCGATCGAGCCGACGCTGAACCAGGCCGTTGGCGCGGCCAACGAGAGCCTCGCCGTTGAGGCTCCCGCGACCGCGAAGTACGGCGCCACGCTGGTCGGTACTCCGACCGCGGCTAACTCGTTCGACGTGACGGTTACGTCGAAGTCCGGTGTTCAGTACGCGTTCATCCGCCAGGCTGACGGCACCGTGTCGCGCACCTGCGACATCACGAACGCCGCCAACGCCAGCGGCTGCAAGGTCGCCGGTGCCAGCAAGACGGGTACCTGGTAGTCCCGGATCAAGATCCGCAGTACCGCAATGAGGCGGGCCGTCATGGCCCGCCTCATTCGTTTAATTGCATCTTTTCGCTTAAGTTGCAGCGGCGAAATGCCGAACTGAATTTCAAGAATTGACGGAAACCTTACACCGGCACCCATGGAGGGGTCATGTTCACCAAGCTGATTCGCCGTACCCAGGAGGAGAAGGGTTTCACCCTGATCGAGCTCCTCGTCGTGATTCTGATCATCGGCATTCTTGCCGCGATCGCGATTCCTGCCTTCCTTAACCAGAAGGGCAAGGCGTATGACTCCAACGCTAAGTCCGACGCTCGTACGGCGGCGACTGCTGAGGAGACTTACTACACCGACAACGCCGGCTACACGGCCACGGTCACGAACCTTACGGCGATCGAGCCGACGCTGAACCAGGCCGTTGGCGCGGCCAACGAGAGCCTCGCCGTTGAGGCTCCGGCGACCGCGAAGTTCGGCGCCACGCTCGTCGGCACGCCGTCAGCGGCCAACTCGTTCGACGTGACGGTTACGTCGAAGTCCGGTGTTCAGTACGCGTTCATCCGCCAGGCGGACGGCACGGTGTCGCGCACGTGTGACATCACCAATGCCGCCAACGCCAGCGGCTGCAAGGTCGCCGGTGCCAGCAAGCAGGGGACCTGGTAGTCCGGCACCTGGCGCCCAGCCGGCGCTCAAGCTGAGCATGAGATCACTCGAGGGGCGGCCCGCAAGGCCGCCCCTCGTTGGTTAACGAGCGCTCAGGATCGTTTCCCGCCGGCCGATATCTCGGACATGACGTCCTCTCCGTCCCGCAAGGCCAACCCATGCCCATCGCGCTGACCGCAATCTTCGGAGCCGTGATCGGTTCCTTCCTCAACGTCGTGGCCTACCGGCTTCCGCGCAGCAAGTCGCTCGTCACCCCGGGCTCTCAGTGCCCCGGGTGCGACACGCCGATCAAGCTCTACGACAACGTCCCGGTGCTCGGCTGGCTGCTGCTGCGCGGGCGCTGTCGCACGTGTCGCACCGCGATCTCGCCGCGCTACCCGGCGGTCGAGGCGCTCACCGCTGCGCTCGCGGTCGCGGTGATCCTTGTCGAGCAGTCGACGGTGGACAAGGTGTTGGGGCTGGTGCTCGTAGGGATCCTCGTACCTATCGCGCTGATAGATCTCGATCACCAGATCATCCCCAATAAGATCACCGCGCCTGCCGCGGTCCTCGCCGTGGCCATCGGCCTGGCGCTCGATCCTTCCGGCGTCCCCGAGCAGCTGATCGCGGGCGCAGGCGCCGCGGCCTTCCTGCTCGTGTTCGTGTTCGCCTACCCGCGAGGGATGGGGATGGGCGACGTCAAGCTTGCCGGCGTCCTCGGTCTGTTCCTCGGGCGCGAGGTGGGAGTCGCGATCTTTGTCGCGGTCGTCGCAGGCACACTCGTGGGCGCCGCCGTGATGGCCCGTCTGGGCGTCCAGCGCGGGCGCAAGACGAGGGTGCCGTTCGGGCCGTTCCTGGCGTTGGGCGGGATCGTCGCGCTGCTTGTGGGCCCGCCGATCGTTCACTGGTACCTCCACCTGCAGGGGATCGCATAGCGGACGAGGCCCCGATTTCTCCGACCAGGGTCGGCGGTTTGTCCAATCGCGTCCAACGTGCGATGGACGGCTCAACCTGGCGGGGGTCCCGGCCGATCACCCGGTGCAGAGACTGATGGCACGCTCCTCTTCAAAGACTCTCGTCGGACTCGACATCCAGCCCGGATACGTCGCCGCCGTCGAAGGCCGCTCGGGCCAGGTGGCCGTCGAGCGCGCCGCCTCGGCCGCGCTGGCGCCCGGCATCGTTCGCGATGGCGAGGTCGTCGACGTCGAGACGCTTTCGTCGGTCCTGCGCGACATGTTCGCCGAGCACAAGCTCGGCAAGCGCGTGCGGATCGGCGTTGCCAACCACCGCATCGTGATGCGGACCGTCGACCTGCCGCCGCTGGAGACCGCCAAGGAGATCACCTCCGCGGTCCGCTTCCAGGCGCAGGAGCACATTCCCATGCAGCTCGACCAGGCCGTCCTCGAGCACCACTCGCTCGGGATCGTCGAGACCCCCGAGGGCCCGCGCACCCGCGTCGTGCTGGTTGCGGCGCGCCGCGAGATGGTCGACAAGCTGCTCGAGGCCACCCGCAAGGCGGGCCTTCGCCCGCAGGGCATCGACCTTTCGGCGTTCGCGATGATCCGCGCGCTGCACCACCCTGGTACGACCGGCGCGACGCTGTACATCAGCATCGGCGGGATCACCAACCTTGCAGTTGCGGTCGGTTCGACGTGCGTGTTCACGCGTGTCCTCGCGCAGGGCACCGAGACGATGGCCGGCGAGCTGGCTGAGCGTCGCGGCCTCACGCTGGAGCACTCCAACGGCTGGCTCAAGCACGTCGGTCTGCTGGAGGACCTCGAGTCGATCGAAGGCGATCCGGACATCATCAGCGAGGCCCGCTCGGTGCTCGTCGACGGCGTGCGCCGGATCTCCGACGAGCTGCGCAACTCGCTCGACTTCCACGCCATGCAGGCGGGCGCGAGCGGCGTCGAGCGCGCGATCCTCACCGGCGCTGCAGCCGCCATTCCCGGCTTCGCCGACCAGCTCGGTGACGAGCTCGGCCGTCCGGTCTCGGTCGGTGCCGTGCTCGAGGGCAAGCCCGGAGGCTTCAACGGAATCGATGCCGGACGCCTCGTGGTCGCCGCGGGCCTGACGGTCTCCGAGGTCCCGGCATGAGGGCTGTAAACCTGATTCCGGCTGACGCGAAGCGCGCCAGCCGAGGTTCGTCTGGCGCGAAGGCGCTGCCGACGTACCTGGTCCTTGGCGTGTTGGCGATCGCCGTCGGCCTGGTCACGCTGTATGTGCTGGCCTCAAACGACGTCTCGCAGCGCGAGGCCAAGGTGACCACGCTGCAGGCCGAGGTCGCCCAGGTCCAGGCACGCTCCAACGGCCTCAGCCACTACGCGCAGTTCTCCCAGATGACTCAGGGCCGGGTCTCCTCGGTCCGTCAGCTGGCCACCACCCGCTTTGACTGGCACGCGACGCTTGCCCAGATCTCGCAGGTGGTCCCGAAGAACACGTCGCTGGCGACCTTGAACGGCGCCGCCGTCACCGCCCTCCCGACCACGGGCAGCACGGCCACTGCGACCGCCGCCGCGGCGCCCGCCGGCACGACGATTGAGCTGACCGGCTGCACCAAGAGCCAGCCCGACGTCGCCAAGCTGATGTCGCGCCTGCGGCTGATCGACGGCGTCAACAGCGTTTCGCTCAGCAGCTCCACCAAGCAGGAGTCCGGCGGCAGCACGCCCGCGAGCGGCTCGGCCTCGAGCGGTTCGGCTTCGGGCGGCTCGGCCCAGGGCTGCGGCAACAACACCCCGACCTTTGATCTGAAGATCGGCTTCGCGAGCCAGCCGGCCACTCCGGCCGCCGGCGCCGCGACCTCCACGTCGACCTCTACCAGTGCGGCCCCGAGCACCTCGGGAGGTGCGTCATGACCCGGCGAGACCGTCTTGTGATCGTGGTCGTGGCCGTCGTGGCAGCGATCGCCGCCTCCTGGGTGCTGGTCGTGTCGCCCAAGCGCGACCAGGCTGCCAAGCTCGCCACGAAGGTGGCCTCCCAGCAGCAGGCGCTCGACACCGCGCGCGCCCAGCTCGCTCAGAACGCCGCCGCCAGCAAGCAGTACGCGAGCAACTACGCGGCGCTTGCGCGGCTCGGCGAGGCCGTTCCTGCGAGCGATGACATCCCGTCGCTGATCATCCAGCTTCAGAACGCGTCCGACGGCGCGCGTGTGGACTTCCAGAGCCTGCAGAACGGGGGCGCGAGCGCCACCGGAGCCGCCGGCTCGACCCCGGCGCCGGCCACTGCTACCGCCGCGGCCGGTGCGTCCAGCGCTACGCCCGAGCAGCTCTCGTTCACGTTCAGCGGCAGCTACTTCCAGCTGTCCAACTTCTTCAACAAGGTCCAGCACTTCGTTACGCCCGAAGGCAACGGCGTGCTCGTCAAGGGCCGGCTGATCTCGCTCAACAGCGTCAACCTGACGCCGGCGGCGAGCGGCTTCCCCCAGATCACCGCGCAGATCACCGCGACGATCTACACCGAGTCGGCTCCCGCAGAGGCAGCCGGCGCAGCGACCGGGGGCTCTTCGGCGGCGTCGTCCACCGCGAGCACCTCGGGCTCCTCGTCCTCGACCCCGGCCCCCACGGCCGCCATCTCCTCTCCCGTCCGATGAACATCGTCAAAGGCATAATCACCGACCTGCGCCAGCGGCGCCTGTGGCCCATCGCGGTCGCCCTCCTAGTGGCGCTCGTGGCGGTCCCCGTCCTGCTGCACAAGAGCGCCTCGAGCACTCCCGTCGCGCAGCTGCCCGCAACCGGCGCGCCGACGTCGCTCTCGACCGGCGGTCCCGCCGTCACGGTCGAGGGGACCCCGAACCAGACCAACCTGAAGGGCAAGGGCCGCGACCCGTTCTCGCCGCAGACCGCGGCCAAGAAGTCGTCCACCGGTTCCTCGGCGTCGAGCTCGTCGACGAGCGGCACTGGCTCGACCGGATCCGCCGGCTCTGCCGCGGGATCGGTCGCCGGCGGCTCCACCGGCTCCACCGGCTCCACCGGCTCCACCGGCTCGACGGGCTCGACGGGCTCGACCGGCTCGACCGGCGCCAGTGGCGGCACGGGCGGCGGCTCGACGGTGACGCCGCTTCCGCCCACTTCGCCCGAGCCGACCCCGCTGCCGACCGGCCATTCGCACCCGGCGCCCGCCGGCCTGCAGGCCGACGAGAGTTATCGCGTGACGTTGGCCATCACCACGCCCAAGGGCGGGCTTAACCGGATCGACCCGGTGGAACGCCTGACCGTGCTCCCGTCCAACAGCGATCCGCTGCTCGTCGAGCTCGGCGTGCTGAAGGGCGGCAACCGCGTCCTGTTCGCGGTGCAGCCCGGCGCCGTCGTACACGGCCCCGGCAAGTGCACGCCCGGCGCGATCGACTGCGAGGTGCTGTCGCTCGGCGCCAACCAGGTGGAGAGCGTCTCAGTGCAGACGCCGGCCGGCGAGAGCCCCGTCGCTCAGTTCGCCGTGACGGCCATTGGGACCGACAAGCACGGCTCGCGCTCCGCGGCCGACAAGGCTCGGCGCCAGGTCTCCGCGACCGGCAGCCGGATCCTGAGCAAGTCGACGCTGAAGGCACTCTCACTGTTTGCGTACGACCCGAGCATCGGCGCTGTCCTCGACCTGCGCAATCTCACAGTTGGAGGTAACTGATGCGCCGCTACTCACTGACCACCTGCATCGCGACCGCGCTGACGACCGTCGTCTCGCTGGTCGCCGCCAGCGGCGCGCAGGCCGTCGTGGTTGACCTCAACCCCGCTGCCAACGGGCAGACGACGGTGACCTACCCGGCCGACCAGAGCAGCTACGCCGGGGTCACGCTCGTCCCCGGCACGCGCGGCAATCTGGCCAACACGGGGATCCCGACCGTCACGAGCAGCATGACCTGCTCGGACCCCGCGCTGACTTCGGACTTCACGCTTCCCAGCGAAGGTCTGTGCTCGCACGGCGGTCCGGTCGCTCATGCCAACGAGACGTTCGCGCTCGTGTGGGATCCGCACCCCCACGCCGACTACGCCGCGCCGTACGTCGAGCAGTTCCTGCGCGACGCGGCCGACGGCAGCGGCGGCCTGGGCTCTCCGTTCTCGATCGCCACGCAGTACTCCGACGCGGGCGGCCGCGCCGCCAACTCGTCGCTGTACGGCGGTGGCTACGACTTCGCGGCCGGCTACCCCGCCAACGGCTGCACGGTCACCGGCACGCATCACTACGCGAGCACGCCGGGCGGCCTCGTCGACATCCCCAACGACATCTGCCTCACCGACGCCCAGATCAAGTCCGAGCTCCAGTCGATGGTCACCCAGAACGGGATCATCGGCCGCACGCAGCCGGGGCATACGCCCGTGCTCGTGCTGCTGACCCCTCCTGGCGTCGAGACCTGCCTGGATGCCTCTGGCAACCTGTGCTCGGCCAATAGCGACCCGACCCATGCCCCCGGCTCGGTCGCCAACCCCGCGCCGCAGTTCTGCAGCTACCACTCTCAGGTCAACGTCGGCGGGACCGTGCTCGACTACGTCGTGCAGCCCTGGTCCACGCAGACCCCATGCGACGAGCCGGACGCCCAGCCGTCGCTGCCGTCCGGTGCGGTCGACCCCGACACCCTTGTGCAGGCGATGGGCGCGCGACTGGTGAGCCCGCTGAGCGAGGCGATGATCGCGACGCTGGTCAACCCCGGGCTCAACGGCTGGTTCGCGCTCGACGGCTCGGAGATCAACGACAACGGCTGCGTCCCGCTCAGCCTCGGCCTCGACAAGGCCACCGTCGGCAACAGCACTTACTACCTGCAGCGCGAGTTCAACAACGCCGGGCTGATGGTCGACGACCCATTCGTCGCCCCCTGCTCCCCGAGCGTCGGGCTTGACCCGCAGTTCGTCGTGCCGAGCCCGATCGACGCCGGCGACGTCGTCCAGTTCGACGGCGCGGAGAGCCGCTCGACACTGCTCGTGCCGAGGTCCAACTTCTCCTGGACCTTCGGCGATGGCACCAGCGCCACCGGCCCGAGCGCCGTCCACAGCTACTCGAGCGGCGGCACCTACACCGCGACGCTGAAGGTCACCGACCGTGGCGGCAACGTCGCGACCATCTCCCAGCAGGTTGTGGTCCTCGGCTCCAGCGGCCAGATCGTGCCTCCGTCGCTCGCGCCCCCGACCAGCCAGACCGGGAAGTCCGCCGCCAAGCCGGCGCTCTCAGTCCGCGTGGCGCTGGCGCCACAGGGCCTGAAGGGCATCCTCAGCTCGGGCGTCTCGCTCAATGTGACCGCGAACCAGAGCGCCAACGGGATCCTCACGCTGTCGATCCCGCGCAGCGCGGCAAAGCGCGCGCACATCCGCACCGGGCACAGCTCCTCGGTCGTGATCGGCCGCGGAACGATCTCGGGGATCCACAGCGGCTCAAACCACCTGCACGTCCACCTGCCGAAGGCCACCGCCTCCAAGCTCAAGCGGCTCGGGCACGTGACCCTGACGATCCGCCTGTCGCTGGTCGCTCAGGGTGGTCACCGGATCACGGTCGACGCGGCCGGTCACTACTAGGAAGCGTTAGCCACGCAGCGTCGCCCCGCTGATCGCGAGGCGTCGCCCGTAACCTACAGCGCCAATGGCGCTGCGCATGATCACCGCGGGAGAGTCCCACGGCCCTGGGCTGACCTGCATCATCGACGGCCTCCCGGCCGGGCTCGAGCTCGACCGCGAGGCACTGGATCGCGACCTCGCGCGAAGGCAGCTCGGCCATGGCCGCGGCGGCCGCATGAAGATCGAGCGCGACAAGGTGCAGGTCACCGGCGGCGTGCGGCACGGGCGGACCCTCGGAGGACCGATCGCGTTGGAGGTGGTCAATCGCGACTACGCCAACTGGGAGGAGCGGATGAACCCGTGGCCGGTGGAGGGCGCCATCGCCGAGGTCCATTTGCCGCGTCCTGGCCACGCCGACCTCGTCGGGACCCAGAAATACGGGCTCTCCGACGTCCGCGACATCCTCGAGCGCGCCAGCGCCCGGGAGACAGCCGCGCGAGTGGCAGGTGGTGCGGTGGCCAAGGCGTTCCTGCGCGACCTCGGGGTCGAGGTGTTCTCGCATGTGATCCAGATAACCGGCGTGAGCGCCCCGCGCCGCGACGACCTCACGCCCGAGGACTTCGCCGAGGTCGACCAGTCGCCCGTTCGCTGCCTGGATTCCGCCTCCAGCCAGGCGATGGTCGCCGAGATCAACCGGCTGCGCAAGGAGAACGAGTCGCTCGGCGGCGTCTTCGAGGTGCGCGCTTTCGGCCTGGTTCCCGGGCTGGGATCGCACGTGTCGTGGGAGGAGCGGCTCGACGGTCGGCTCGGTCAGGCGATCCTCTCCATCCAGGCGATCAAGGCGGTGTCGATCGGGGACGGCATCGAGGTCGCCGGCGTGCCCGGCTCACGCGCGCACGACGAGATCTTCTACGACGACGCGCGCGGCTACTACCGCGAGACCAACCGCGCCGGCGGCGTCGAGGGTGGGATGACCACCGGCGATCCGCTCGTCGTGCGCGGCTCGATGAAGCCGCTGCCGACCCTCACCAAACCGCTGCGCTCGGTCGACATCTCCACCCACGAGCCCGCCCAGGCCTTGCGCGAGCGCACCGACTCCTGCACGGTGCCGGCCGCCGGGGTGGTGGGGGAGGCGATGGTCGCGTTCGTGCTGGCCGACGCATATCGCCGCAAGTTCGGGGGCGATCACATCGCCGACGTGCGAGGCGCGCTGCACGCATACGAGGAGCGGATCGGTTGGCGGCGCTGAAGGTTTCCGGCCCCGGCGCACCGGTGGGAGCCGATCGGCGCGGACGAGGCGCGGTTGTGTGCATCGGGTTCATGGGCGCCGGCAAGTCGACCGCCGCCCGCAGCGCGGCCGGAGCCCTCGGGACAGATGCGGTCGACGTGGACAGCGTGATCGAGCAGCGGCTGGGCAAGCCGATCCATGAGGTGTTCGCGCAGGACGGAGAGGGCGCGTTCCGCGCGGCCGAGGAGCGCATCACGCTGGAGCTGCTGAGCGACCCGTCGACGGGCGTTATCGCCCTGGGCGGCGGGGCCGTCGGGCATGCCAGCGTGCGCGAGGCGCTCGCCGATCACCTGGTGGTGTGGCTGGACATTGCGCTCGACGACGCGTGGGAGCGGTGCGGCGACAGCTCGCGCCCGCTGGCCCGCGACCGCGAGCAGTTCGCCAGCCTGTACGCCCAGCGGGAACCGCTGTACGCCGATCTCGCCGACGCGATCGTGCCGGCCGCGCGGACGCACGCGATGGCGAGCGTGCTCGGGGCGCTCGAGCAGGTGCCCGGCGGCACGAAGATGTTGTGGGCTGCAGCCGCCGCCGGCGACTATCCGGCCTACATCGGCCCCGGCCTGCTGACCCGGCACCGGTTCTGGCCGGGGTTGGTGGCAGGGCGGCGGTTCGCCATCACAGACGGGGTTGTCGGGCGGCACTACGGCGACGTGCTCGAGCCGCTGTCGGGACGGGTCGCGATCATGCCCGGCGAGCAGTCCAAGACGGTCGCGCACGCCGAGATCGTGTGGACCGAGCTGGCCCGCGCGGGCATGACTCGCGCCGACGTCGTCGTGGCGCTCGGCGGAGGGGTGGTGGGCGACCTCGCGGGATTCTGCGCGGCCACCTACCAGCGCGGGGTCCGCTACGTCCAGGTCCCGACCACGCTGGTCGCCCAGGTCGACTCCGCCTACGGCGGTAAGACCGGCGTAGACCTGGCCGAGGCCAAGAACTACGTCGGGGCCTATCACGAGCCTTCTGCGGTGATCGCCGACACCGACACGCTCGCGACGCTGCCCGATGCCGAGATCGCCGCAGGCTATGCCGAGGTCGTCAAGACCGCGTTGATCGCGGGAGGCGAGCTGTGGCGGCAGGTCCGTTCGGGCGCCGATCCGACCGATCCCGGCGTGATCACGGCCTGCGCCCGGGCCAAGCTCGGGATCGTCGCGCGCGATTACCGTGACGCCGGGCCGCGGCAGGTGCTGAACCTCGGGCACACCGTTGGTCACGCGATCGAGACGGTCACCGGGTACGCCCGCTACCGGCACGGCGAGGCGGTCGCGCTCGGGCTGCTGGCGGCGCTGCGGCTGTCGGAGCGCGACGACCTGCGCTCCGAGGTACGAGAGCTGTTCAACGCCCGCGGCCTGCCGACCGCCCTGGAGGAAGACGTCGACCCCGACGCGGTGGTGATGGCCACGGCCCGCGACAAGAAGCGGCTCGGCGAGGGGCCGGTGCCATTCGTGCTGCTGGAGCAACCGGGCGCCGCAAGGCCCGGCTGCGCAGTCGAGCCGCGGGCGCTGATCGCCGCCGTCCGGGAGCTGGCGAGCCCGTGACGCTGCGCAACCGCATCGAGGTCATGCACGGCGTCAACCTCGACCAGCTCGGCCGTCGCGATCCGCGGCACTACGGCGGACTGTCGTTCACCGAGCTCGAGCTTCAGGTGTCAGAGATGGGCGCGGAGCTCGACCTCGAGACCCGCTTCTTTCAGAGCAACCATGAGGGAGAGTTCGTCGAGCACCTGCACCGGCTCGAGGGGCTCGCCGACGGGATCGTCCTCAACCCCGGCGCCTGGACTCATTACTCCTACGCGATCCGCGACGCGCTGGAGCTGACCGGCCTGCCTTCGGTCGAGGTGCATCTGTCCGACATCGAGTCGCGCGAGCCGTGGCGGCGCGAGTCCGTGATCAGCGAGCTGTGCGTGGCGCGCGTGTCGGGCCGTGGCGTCGAGGGGTATCGGGATGCCCTGCAGCGGCTGAAAGCAGAGCTCCAACAATGAGCGATCGGGCTTCGCGGGCGGTCGCGCTGCTCCCCGAGGCAGGCGTCGACGCGTTGCTGGTCACGAACCTCGTCAACGTCCGGTACCTCACTGGCTACACAGGCTCGAACGGCCTGGCGCTGATCGGCTTGAGTGGTTGCACGTTCGTCACGGACTTTCGCTACGTGGAGCAGGCCGCCGAGGAGGTGGATGCAGCGTTTGATCGGCGGCGCGGCGAGCGGGACCTGCTCGAGGCGGTGGAGGAGCTCTTGCCGGGTGGGCCGGTCCGGCTGGGGTTCGAGGAGGCGCACATGTCCGTCCGGACCCACCGGCGGCTGCGGGAGCTGTTGCCCGAACGGGTCTCGCTGGTCGGGTCGGCAGGGGTCGTCGAGCGGCTGCGGGCGGTCAAGGAGCCGGCCGAGGTCGACTCGATGCGGCGCGCGGCGGCGCTCGCCGACGACGCGCTGATGTGGCTGCTGGAGCGCGGGCTCGTGGGCCGTACCGAACGTGACCTCGCGCTCGAGCTCGGGCAGCGAATCCGATCGCTCGGGTCCGAAGATGTGAGCTTTCCCGCGATCGTCGCCGGGGGCGCGCACGGCGCGTTGCCGCACGCCAGGCCACGCGATGCCGAGATCTCGCGGGGCGAGCTGGTCGTGATCGACTGGGGAGCACGCGTCGACGGCTACAACTCCGACTGCACGCGCACGGTCGCCGCCGGCTCGGTGAGTGAGGAGGCGGCCGCGGTCTACTCGCTCGTGCTCGACGCTCAGCTCTCCGGCGTTCGGGCAGTGCGACCGGGCGCCGACGGGCGCGAGGTCGACTCGGCAGCCCGGGAGGTGATTGAGGCGGCGGGTTATGGCTTGGAGTTCGGGCACGGATTGGGCCACGGAGTCGGCCTCGAGGTGCACGAGAACCCACGCCTGTCGCAGCGCTCAGACGACGTCCTCGCGGCCGGCAACGCGGTCACCGTCGAGCCCGGGATCTACCTGCCCGGCCGGTTCGGCGTCCGGATCGAAGACCTCGTGATCGTCACCGACGACGGCTGCGACATCCTCAGCTCGATAGGTAAGGAGCTGATCGTCGTCGAGTAGCGCCGCCGCCGTCGGAGTGGGGGCGCAGCGAGCGCTACTACACTGGCCCGCGGATGATTTCAACCAATCAATTTCGCAACGGGACCCATATCGACGTCGACGGCACGATCTACAAGATCGTCGAGTTCCAGCACGTGAAGCCCGGCAAGGGCGGGGCGTTCGTGCGGACCAAGCTGCGGCGCGCCAGCGACGGCAATGTGATCGACCGCACGTTCCGGGCCGGCGAGAAGTTCCGGCCTGTGCGGACCGAGACCCGGCGTATGCAATTCCTCTACCAGGACGGCGCCGACGCCCACTTCATGGACGCCGAGACCTACGAGCAGCTCACGATCCCAGTCTCCACACTGGGTGATTCGCTGCTGTGGATGAAGGAGTCAGACGAGCTCGAGCTCCTGTACATCGACAATGAGCCGGCCGACGTCCAGCTTCCGAGCGCCATCGACCTAGCCGTCACCGAGACCGAGCCCGGCCTTCGCGGCGATACAGCCTCGGGCGGCGGGACCAAGCCTGCCGTGCTGGAGACCGGCGCGAAGGTCCAGGTGCCGCTGTTCGTCGACGTGGGCGACCGTGTCCGGGTCGACACGCGCTCGGGCGAATACGTATCGCGGGCTTGATGGCTGGCGACCGGGGCGTGAGCGCCGTTGCGTAGGACCGAGCAGCGGCGCGCAGCCGTCTGGGCCCTCTACCAGAGCGATCTGCTGGGTCGGCCGCTCGAGTTCACCGGGGACGTCCATGGCTTCACCCGCGCGCTGGCGCAGCTCGTGCGCGACCACCAGCCCGAGATCGACGATCTGATCCGCGAGCACGCGACCGGCTGGTCGCTCGAGCGGATCGCGCCGCTTGAGCGCTCGATCCTGCGTGTCGGCCTCGCCGAGATGCTCCACGGCGCCGAGCTTCCGGGCGAGCGCGCGATCCCGCCCGAGGGGGCGATCGACGAGGCCGTGGAGATCGCCAAGCGCTTCTGCGGCAGCGAGGCCCCGGCGTTCGTCAACGGGATCCTCGGCGCGGTCATGACCGAGGCCGGGCTCGGCGCTAGCTAAGAGCTACGTAGGAAGTCTCGCCTCTATCGGGCGGGGCGACCACAATAACCAGATGCGCCTCCTGGTCGTGGACGACGATCGTGCCCTGCGCGACGTGTTGCGTCGCGCGTTGACCCTGGCCGGGTACGACGTGCGGCTGGCCGAGTCGGGTGCCTCCGCGCTGGCCGAGGTCGGGAGCTCGGCCCCCGACGCCGTCGTCCTCGACGTCGGGCTGCCCGACATCGACGGGCTGGAGGTGTGCCGGCTGTTGCGGCGCGAGGGAAACCGGATCCCGGTGTTGATGCTGACCGCCCGCGCGACGGTCTCGGACAGAATCGACGGGCTCGACGCGGGTGCCGACGACTACCTGGTCAAGCCGTTCGACGTCGACGAGCTCAAGGCGAGGCTGCGGGCGCTGCTGCGCCGCGCTCACGGCGAGGGCGACGGCGACGGCGGGCTCACGTTCGAGCAGCTACGGCTGGATCCGTCGCGCCACGGGGTGTGGGTGAGGGAGTCGTTCGTCGAGCTCACGCGCACCGAATACCAGCTGCTCGAGCTGTTGATGCTCAACCCGCGCCGCGTCCTGCCCCACAGCCTCATCTACGACCGCGTGTGGGGCTATGACTTCGGCCCCAGCTCAAACGCGCTGCGCGTGTATGTCGGTTATCTGCGGCGCAAGCTCGAGGACGCGGGGGCGCCGCCGCTGATCCGCACGATCCGCGGCGTCGGCTACGTGCTCCGCGAGGCCGAGGACGGCGAATGAGCCTGCGCGTCCGCATGGGCGTGGCGGCGGGGCTGGCGGTGGCAATCGCGGTGATTGCGGTGGCGTTCTCGGCGTATGCGGGCACTCGCTCGCAGCTTCGCAACCAGGTCGACGCGTCGCTGCGGACGCTGTCGGCGCAGGCCGTCGCCGGAGCGCATGGCGGCCCCCATGGTCCCGACGGCGGTGGCGGCAACGGCGGACCACAGCCCGGCGGCGGGCCACAGAACACCAGCAACTCCGAGGGGACCTGCCAGGGCGACGAGGGCCTGGGCCTGGACCGCCTCAGCGGCCCGGCGTTCGGCGGTGCGCCGGGGATCTACACGCTGTTCAACCGATGCGGCGGCACTTTCGTGCCGACCGGCCAGGGCTACAGCATTCCGTCCAACAGCCCGATCAAAGAGCTCGTCCGCAGCGGCAGCGGGCAGTACCTCACCGACATGACCGTGTCCGGGACGCCGATCAGGGTGCTCGTGACCGGGATCGGAAACGCCGGTGCGCTCGGGGTCGCGCTGCCGTTGAAGGACGTCAACCACACTTTGTCCAGCCAGTTGACGTTGCTGGTGGTGATCGCGACCGCCGGTGTCGCGTTGGCCGCCTTGCTCGGCTTCCTCGTCGCGCGCACGGCGCTTGCGCCGATCGAGCGGTTCACCCGGCGCACGGAGGCGATCGCCGGTCGTCCGGAGCGGACCGATCAGCGCCTCGAGGTCGAGGGGCGAGACGAGATCGCGCGGCTCGCGCGGACGTTCAACCGCACGCTGGACGCTTTGGAGACCTCGGTCGCGGCCCAGCGCCAGCTGGTGGCCGACGCGTCGCATGAGCTGCGGACCCCGATCGCAACGATCCGCGCCAACCTCCAGCTGATGCGCGACGAGGACCGGCTCTCGCAGGAGGACCGCGACGCGCTGCGGGCCGACGTGATCGGGGAGCTCGACGAGCTGACCGCGCTCGTCGGCGACATCGTCGAGCTGGCGCGAGGCTCGGCGCCGGCCGGCGAGCCCGGGGACGTCGCACTTGACGCGATCGTGACGGAGGCGGTGCAGCGGATCGGCCGCCGCGCGCCCAAGCTGGAGGTCCGCACATTGCTGGAGCCGACGCTGGTGCGCGGCGATGAAGCCCGGATCGCGCGCGCCGTCACCAACCTGCTCGACAACGCGCGCAAGTGGAGCGCCGTTGACGGGCTCGTCGAGGTCGAGCTGCACGACGGCGTACTGACCGTGCGCGATCACGGACCGGGCTTCCACGAGGAGGACCTGCCGTTCGTGTTCGACCGCTTCCATCGCGCCCGAGACGCGCGGTCCAAGCCAGGATCCGGACTGGGGCTGGCGATCGTGCGCGAAACGGCGCAGGCGCACGGCGGCTTCGTGCAGGCGGCAAACGCGCCCGGCGGCGGCGCGATCGTCCGGGTCGGGTTCGGTCAGCTGCTGACGCCCGGCGGCGAGGCGCCCGAAGCGTCGCTGAGCGCCAAGTCGTGAAAGCTCGCCAGCTGCACGCCCAGGTGCTCTAGCTCCTCGCGCAGCCCGGGCTCGGTCAGCGTCGCAAGCTCGACCTCGCGCTCGTATCGGTAGCTCGACTCGAAGTCTCCCCGCAGCGCGGGGTGACAGCCGAGCTCGTTGAAACCCTCGAACGCTTCGTTGGCGACGACGTGCAACAGATATTCGGGGCTGACGAACCTGACGTTCGAGACGTCAGGACTTGTGTGCGCGTAGAAGCCGCCGATGTAGCGCACCGGCCCGGCGAGCCGCAGCGGCACCCCCAGCGGCTCGGCGAGCCTTGCGAACGTGGTGATCCTTGCGCCGCGGGCGTGCACATGGTGGTGGGCGTCGACGTGGGTGGGCTCGCGGCCCGTCAGCTCGCGGAAGCGCTCCAGCTGCGCGTTGAACTGTTCGGCGGCGTAGCCGGGATCGTCGAGCTTCGGGCTGTCGTCGACGAAGTGCAGCCCTGTCGACAGCTCCGGATGGCCTTTCGCGAGTTCGGCCGCCTGCGCCGCGGCGGGCGCCGTGACCATCAAGCTGGTGCTCGTCAGCACGCCGCGCGTGTGGGCCTCGATGATCCCGTCGTTGACGCCGGGCGATAGGCCGAAGTCGTCGCCGTTGATGATCAGGGCTCGCACGGGCTCGCCGGCAGGCGGGGTGCGCGTGGCTCAGCGCGCCGAGGCCGCCACCCGGTCCGCGGCCGACCTGGCCAGCGCCTCGCGATGACGGCGCGCGCCGCCGAGCATCGCGGTGTCGAGCTGGGCCCGCTTGTAGAGCCAGTGAACATCAGCTTCCCAGGTGAAGCCGATGCCGCCGTGTGCCTGGATCGCGCTGGCCGTGACCTCGCGGCCGCCGTCGGCCGCGGCGGCTGCCGCCAGCGCCGATCCCTCCGCCAGGCGGTCGGGGTCGGCATCCGCGGCCCAGGCCGCGTAGTACGCGGTCGAGCGGGCGCTCTCCGTATGCAGCAGCATCTGTGCGCAGCGGTGCGAAACGGCCTGGAAGGAGCCCACGGGCACGCCGAACTGCTTGCGTTCCTTGACGTATTCGAGCGTCATCTCCAGCGCGCGCTGGCTGATGCCGACGACCTCCGCCGCGATCGCAGCGTAGATCCGGGCGGCCGCGTGCGCCCCGAGAGCCTCGCCGTCTGTTGCCTCGATGGTGGCGAAGCGGCGGGTCGAGTCGATCGTCGTGAGCGCCTCGGCCTGGGGCGCCTCGATCAGGTAGGCGTCGCTGCCGTCGATCACGACCGCCACCGCGGCGCCGACGCCGTCGGCCAGCAGGTCCGCGGTGCCGATCGCGGCGGTCGACTCGCCCGAAGCGAGCTCCGGCAGCCATCGTGCCTGCTGCTCGGGGGTGCCGGCGGACTGGATCACAGCGGCGGCAACCGCCGTCGAAAGGTAGGGAGTTGCCGCGCAGGCGTAGCCCAGCTCCTCGAGCAGCACTGCCAGCTCGACCGCGCCAAGGCCCTGGCCGCCGTGCTCCTCGGCGACGGCGATCCCGGGCCAGCCCAGCTCGCGCAGCTCCTGCCACAGCGCGTCGTCGTACTTGCCCGCTTCGGCGGCCTCGCGCACCTTCGCGAACGATGAGCGCGCGGCCAGCAGCTCCTTGGCGACGCGCTTGATGTCCTTCTGGTCGTCTGTCAGGTCGAAATCCATTTGTCTCCCCCTAGCGGGCCTTGGGCAGGCCGAGCACCCGCTCGGCGACGATGTTCTTCAGGACCTCGGTGGTGCCGCCCTCGATCGAGTTGCCGCGGGCGCGCAGCAGCTCGTACGCCCACCGGTCGTTGGCCAGCAGCGCCCGCGGGCCCAGCAGGTCGGCGGCGAACTGGGTCAGCTGCTGATTGGTCTCAGACCACATCCACTTGGT
>DASYFZ010000393.1:0-1729 GCA_036000295.1 Solirubrobacteraceae bacterium | reverse complement strand
TACCGGCCCGAGAACAGGCGCGCCTCCTCGAGCTCATCGAGACGAGCCTGGACGCTGGCGATCTGCTCCTCGAGCTCGGATGCGATCTCCGGGTCCTCCTCGGCCAGCTCGGCGAGCGGTTCGAGGTCACCGACGTCGCTCTCGAGTTCGCGGAATTCCGACAGCTTGCGGCTGGCGCGCGCGTGCTCGGCGCTGACAGCTGCTGCCCGCTCCTGGTCATCCCAGAATCCGGGCTCCCCCATCTCGTTCTCGAGCGCCTCGACGCGCTCGCCTAGCTGCGCTGGGTCAAAGATAGTCCGCGAGCAGTGTCAGCTGTTCACGGATGGCTGCGAGGCGCTGCGAAAGCGGCTCTGAGGGGGCGGTCGTCATCGCGATTGAAGGTAGCAGCGCCCGGGTCTGTTGACTGCGCAAGGAGTACAGTCCTGCCATGGCCAACCTCAACGATCCAGAAGTCAAAAAGCTCCTCGAGGAGCCCAATCACGCCGTCATCTCGACGCACAATCCGGACGATTCGATCCTCAGCACGGTCGTGTGGATCAACACCGAGGACGGCTCGGTCGCCGTCAACAGCGCTCTCGGCCGCAAGTGGCCGTCAAACCTGGCGCGCGACCCGCGCACGTCCCTGCTCGTGATGGAGCAGAACAACCCCTACAACTACGTCGAGATCCGCGGCACGGCTACCGGCACCGAAGACGGCGCCGACGAGCACATCAACGCGCTCGCGAAGAAGTACATCGATCAGGACGAGTACCCGTTCCGCCAGCCCGGTGAGCGGCGGATCAAGTTCGTGATCAAGCCGGACCACATCCGCCACCAGAAGCAGGGCTAGGGCGCTTAGAGCCGTCGGCGACGGCGGTCGTGGGCTCGACGCCGTTCGTCCTGGCGGGCCTTCTGCTCGAGCTCGCGCTCGACCCGGTCGAGCTCGGGCGACGGGCCGTAGAGCCTCCAGCTGCTGCGAACCAGCGGGATCAGAACCACCAAGAGCACCCAGATCGGCCAGAACTGTCCGTTCGCGCCGGATGCCACCCAGATGCCGGTGCACAGCACGAACAGCGCCGCGCCACCGCCGGCCTCCTGGATCACCCGGCGCTGCAGCTGGTTGCGCCGCGCGACGAGCTCGGCCTTGCGCTGCCGAGGGCTGACCGGGAGCTTCGGCAGGTCGGCGAGGAGCGCGTCCAGTTCCGGCTCGGTCTTTGCCGCAAGCGCGGCGTCGAGGCGCTCGTTGAGCTCGTCCTCGGTCAGGCGCCCGGCCGCGAAGTGGTCGCGGAGCGCGTCCGCGGCCTGTTCACGCTGCTGATCGGATACGCGTAGACCTTCGGCCATTTGCCCGGCAATGTAGCGCCGCAGACTCGGGAACCCGTGTGGCAAACGTCCCACTCGGCCGCCTCCGATCGCGGCGTGGGATGTTTGCTCCGTGGGAGGGAGCGAACATCCCAGACAGCCGAGAAGCCATGTCGACTGGGACGTTTGCGCATCGAAAATGGCCCAACCGATGTCATCGCGGCTGCGCTTGGGTCCTTTACCTTGCTCAGCGGCGAATTGGACTATGCGCCTTCCACCAATGTCACGGCGCTACGCGCCGTGACACTTCTTGAACTTCTTGCCCGAGCCGCACCAGCACGGATCGTTGCGTCCGATCTGGTCGGCCTCGTCGACGCGGCGCTGCTCGACGACCGGCAGCGGCTCGTCTTCGGCGTAGCCCTCGACGCCGGCGCCACCCGCAGCGGCG
>DASYFZ010000357.1:0-2971 GCA_036000295.1 Solirubrobacteraceae bacterium | reverse complement strand
CCGGTTTAGGAGGGGCCGGCGAGGAAGTACTTGGCATATGGCGTGCCGGCGAGCTTCTCACCGACGAGCCGCGACAGGAGCAGGAGCGAGTCGCGTGGCCGGTAGTTCGCCGCGACGTGCTCGGTCTGTCCGGCGCCGTTCCGGCTTACCAACGCGACACAGGCGATCGGCTCGCCACGCACCTGTGCGGTGTAGTCCTCGATCCAGTCGGTGTCGCGATAGGGGCCGGCAAAGTTGAACTCCTGGCTGTCATACAACGCTCGGATCGTGCCGACGATCATCCGGACCGCATCGGGACCTTGCGCGGCGCCATCCAACAGCGAGCCCTCGATCGTCACGTCGTCGGCCAGGTTGTCGACCCAGGCCGGGTAGTAGCCGCTGTACTTGCCATCTGGATCGCCGCCCATGGTGTACGTGGGCACGCCGTCGCTCGAGGGACTGCTCGGGGTGCTGGACATGTCGTTCCTCCGTCGGAATCCGGGCGCGGGCCGTAGCTCTGTGCAGTGCCCAATGTCCCGGATTCGCTCCGGCGTCGCGCCAGTGGCACACCCGGGCGATGCCCTGGTCAGTCCGACTGGTTCGAGTCCACGAAACGGTCCTCGAGTGCTTCGATCCGGTCGAGGAGCTCGCAGACGAGCACCGCGCCGGCGTAGTTGAGGCTGAGGTCACGCCGCAGCCGCTCCGCCTTGGCAAGCCGCGAAGCGCAGATCGGGTCAAACAACGGTGTTTCGCTCCTGACCGCAAAAGCCTCGAACAGCCCGAAGGCGAGATACCGGCGAGCGAGCGCGATCCGGACTCCGGCCTGGCGGGCGACCACAGTCAACTCGATTGCCTGCTCGACGGCAGCCTCGTCGGCCGGGCGCGGACGCGTTCGGCGAGCGCTCATCGTCCGCCCTCACGGGGGTCGAAACCCGAAACTGCCGCGAGCTTCTCGAACAGCTCGCGCTCTTCGTCGGACAGCTCCTTCGGGACGGCGATCTCGACCGTGGCATAGAGGTTGCCCCGGCCTCCGTCGCGCGTCGGCAGCCCCAGACCCCGCAGCCGCAGCCGCCTGCCGCTCGACGAACCTGGGGGCACCTTGACCTGCGCGGTGCCGCTCAGAGTCGGGACTGGGACGGTTGCTCCGAGCGCCGCCTCCCACGGCGCGACCCGCAGATCCACCTGCAGGTCGTCGCCCTCGCGCCGAAACCGACGATGGGGCCTGAGATGCACCAGCAGGTAGAGGTCGCCCGCCGGCCCACCGCCGCGACCCCCCGCGCCCTTACCGGCGATGCGGATGCGCTGACCTTCGCGCACCCCTGCCGGGATGTTGACCTCGAAGCTCTCGTCGCTGTCGAGCGAGAGCCGCCTGCGCCCACCCTCGAGCGCCTCCTCGAGCGAGAGTTCGAGCACGGCCTCGCGATCGCGGCCACGAAGCGGCCCCCCATCGGCCGTGCCGGCGCCCTGACCGAACAGGCTCTCGAAGAAGTCAGAGAAGCCGCCCTCGCCGAACTCGACGCGGACGTCCGAGCCGAACCCGGAACGTCCGAACAGGTCCTCGAAGTCCGCCACGTCGGGACCGCCGGCGCCCGCGCTGCGCGGATCGCCGAGACGGTCATAGCGCTCGCGCTTCTCCGGGTCGTTGAGGACCTCGTAGGCCTCCCCCACCTCCTTGAAACGCTCCTCGGCATCGCTGTCGTGATTTATGTCCGGGTGGTACTGGCGAGCTAGCTTGCGGTACGCGCGGCGAATGTCGTCGGCGCTGGCGTCGCGAGGGACGCCGAGGACCTCGTAGTAGTCCTTGAAACCGACCGACATCAGTGGCCGGCGCGCCGGCGCTCCGGCCGCTCTTGCTCGTGCGGGTTGGCCTTGCGTGGATCGACCTCAGGGTCGACCTCGTGGTGCGGCTCGCTCGTGCTCGTCGCTCCGGTCGGGGTGTGGACCTCGCCGAAGTCCATCTCCTCATCCTCGGCCTCGGGATTAAGGGGATCGGCGCGCTTGTCGTAGGGGTCCGGCCACTCCGTCGGATCCGGATCTGTCGCCGGGTTGTTCAGCTCGTGGTGAACGTCTCGTTCCTCAGGGCCACTCTGCTCAGTCATTTCTGCTCCTCGCGTCTGGGACTAGGAGCAAGTTACTCCTGGGGCCCCGGCGCGAGGAAGCGACAGCCCTGGACCCGCCCCGTCAGTGTCGTTTCGCGCGCACGTGAAACTCTCGCGACGCCGGCGGGCCACCCATCGGCTTGCCGCCGTAGATCACCTGCCCCTTCCCGTTCTGGTAGGTCAGCCACGGGATCGTCGGCTGCTGATCAACGCCGGGCTTGGAGTAGTTGCAAACACCGTTGGGGTAGATCTGCTGAAGCTGGCTCCACTGAGCGTCGGTGAACGTGACGCCGGCGTAGTCAGACCGATTCAGCGGCTGTAGCTGGCACTTGTTGGCGTCGGTGGTGAGCGGATCGCCCGCAACCGTGCGCGGCGTTCCCTCGACGTTGACGACGCCCGCCGGGCACAGGGTGTTGGAGACCTTTTGCCCGCTGCCGTCGAAGCACTCGTCGGTGAGACCGGCTGGCTTGTCGCGGACGATCTTCTGCGCGACCGAGGCGCGCTTGTGGTCGCGCTCGACCGCGGTCAGCCACTGGTCCATGGCGATGAAGCTGTTTAGCTCGCAGCTGTTGTCGGCGAGCAGCGGGACGGGGCCTTCCCAGATCAGCTGGTTGGCGTGTGTGCCGTGCTCGCGGTCCAGACGAGCGCGGACCGCGAACGCGCGATACGCGTCGTGGAAGAGCCCCGGGTTGGGACCACGGCAGTCGATGATCGCCGTCTGGTTCAGGTTGTTGGTCTCGTTGATCATTCCGGTCCGGTACGCCCGGGCCAGTGAAGGCGAGCCGCCGCCGTTGTCGCGGGCCGCGGTCGGATTGGCGTCGATGTCCAGCCCGCCGATCTTGGCGTTGAGGTCGACGAAGTCGGCCGAGGTGATCTCGCCATTCTCAAGCGCC
>DASYFZ010000035.1:0-4182 GCA_036000295.1 Solirubrobacteraceae bacterium | reverse complement strand
GATGTAGGACAGCTCGGTCAGGTCGTTGATGTCGATCAGGTGCTCGGGGTTGGCGAGCCTGAGCTTCATCATCGGCAACAGGCTGTGTCCGCCGGCGATGATCCGGGCGTCCCCGTCGTGCTTGACCAGCGAGGCGATCGCGCTCTCGACGCTGGTCGCCCGCTCGTACTCAAACGGTGCCGGGGTCTGCATCACCGCTCCTTTCTGTGGTTGCGGCCGCGGGCATCCGCTGGCGAACACCGGGGGTCTCTGAGGGCTCGTACTGCGGCGGCGAATCGGTACCGATGATCGGCGAGCGCGGCAGGTTCGAGGGCCGCTGCTGCCTGATCTCGGGGTACAGCAACCGCGCCGCCAAGCTGCCGTAAGCCGGGTTTCGCAACGCCGGCCCGTCCGGGCTCGCCGCCGCGATCGGCGCCTCACGGCCCAGGCGCGCGAGCGTCAGCGTGCCGCGCGTGTACACCTCGGAGATGCGCGGCGCCTTCGTCGTCTTGCTCTCGGGGAAATTGCGGAAGCCGTCCGCCGCGGCGCCGGGGTACAGGCCATCGACAAGGCCGACGGCATCCGCCATGCCCGCCTTCTTGACGAGCAGGCCCTCGAGTAGGTCGACGCCGGCGTCGAGGTTCGTGTTGATCGTCTCGACGACCTCGTTGACCGGCTCGGTCTTCTGGATGATCCCGCCGACGCCCGCAATCGCGTCGTCGAGACCCTTGGTGATCTTCTGCAGCGCGACGATCGTCGAGACCAGGTAGTAGACCAGCGCGACGATGATCAGGAGCACCGCAATCAGTAGCACTACACCAGCTGCTGGCATCGCTGCTCCTCTCAGGCGTCGTCGACGATGACGTCGAGCGAGCCGCCGTAGTTGGCGGCAGACTCGATTGTTTTTATGACCTGGTCCTGCGTGGTCAGCAGGAGCGGCACCGCATCGAGGTCGGCGGACCCCGCGTGCGCGACGGCCGCGATCTTCTGCACGCTAGGCACGATGCTGTTTGCCGCGTTCAGCACGCCGCTCAGCAGGTACACGACGGCCGGCAGCACGACGAGCAGCACGATCGCTGCTCCGATCCACTCGAGGATCATCGCGGCCTCCTCTCTGCGACGACCGCGGCCTTCTTGGCGATTCCGGGCAGCGCACCGGTGATCACCTCGAACTGGGCGTTGATCGCCTTGACGGCGGGTTCCAACGGGCGCAGGTGCTCGGACTCGACGCCTTCCAGCGCCGTGGCGAGCGTCGCCAGCCCGCGGGAGGCCTCCTCGAGATCCACGCGGATCTTGGTCAGCGCGCCGGCGAGCACGATCACAACGACGAGCGCCAACAGCACGGTGAGAATCACGAGCAGCGTCATGCCGCATCACCGAACCCGTCGGTGAGCGCGTTCATGTAGCCGTCCTGGACGATCGCTTCGTCCACGATCAGGCTCAGGACCGGCGCCGTGGCCTCGAGCTGGGGGATGTTGGCGGTGTTGGTGGCGACCTTGCCCGCCACGTCCAGCAGCCCGTTGACGGACTGCTTGATGTCCTGCACGGCGGCGACGAGCACGGCCAGCAGGGCGGTAACTGCGAGCGCGGCGACGAGGGCGACCACAAGCCCGATCCACCAAGCGCCGTGATTTGAGAGCGCTGCGACGGCGATCATTTTCCGACCGCCACCTTTCGAAGCGCCCGGGCGGAGTGCAGGATCCGCACGCCGGAGTCGTTGATCCGGCCGATGCCGGCGAGCCCGGTCGTCTGCTCACGGACCTGCTCGACTCCGGCCACAGCCGTCCTGGCCTGCTTGGAGATCTTGGTCGCGAGCATCACGATCGTGATCACGATCGCCGCGGCCACTGCCACCACCACGATCCCGACTGCGAGACCGATGTACCAGCCGGTGGATGCACCAACCACCGTCACGTCGCACCTCCTTGGTCGCCGAGGGTGCCGGAGCCGCCCACGTGGGCGGCGGAGGCGGGCCCCTCTTCTGTCTCAAAGATCAACTGTCCACCTCCGGATTTGAATGCTCAGCCGCCCAGCGGATCGAGCGAACGATCGTTGCGTAGCCGGTGCAGCGGCAGATCTGGCCCGAGATCGCTTCGCGGATCTCGGCGTCTGAAGGGTTCGGGTTGCGGTCCAGCAGCGCCCGCGCCGTCAGCATCATCCCCGACGTGCAGAAGCCGCACTGGAGGCCGTGCTCCTCGGTGAATCCGCGCTGCACGGGATCGAGCCGGCCGTCAACCTCCAGCCCCTCGACCGTGCGCACCGCGTATCTCGACGCAGTGACGGCGAGCACCGTGCACGACTTGACGGGCTGTCCGTTCATGAGGACGACGCACGTGCCGCAGTTGGACGTGTCGCAGCCCCAGTGCGTGCCGGTCAGGCCGAGCTCGTCGCGCAGGAAGTGCACCAGCAGCATCCGCGGCTCAACGTCGCGCGTGTACTCGGTGTCGTTTACCGCGACCGTCACGTGCATCACTCCTGCTCCGCGCGTGCTCGCTCAGCCGCGCGCTGCAGCGTTCGCTCGGTCAGGACGCCGGCGACGTGGCGCTTGTACTCCGCCGAGCCGCGCTGGTCGGCAACCGGGTTACAGGCTTCCTGCGCGGCGCGACCCGCGCGTGCGAACAGCTCCTCGGACGGCTCCTGCCCGACGAGCATCTCCCCTGCCTCGCCACACGTGACCTCGCGGGCGCCGACCGCCGCCAGCGCGATTCCGGCCCCGGCGATCGTGCCGTTAGCGAGCGTGAGCGAGGCGCCGGCCGCTGCGACGGCCCAGTCACCGACTCGGCGATCGACCTTCTCGTACGCGCTCCCTGAGTGCTCGCGTAGCGGGATCCGGATCTCAACGAGCATCTCGGCGGCGCCCACCGCCGTGCGGTACGGCCCCCGGTAGAACTCGCCCATCCCGACCACGCGATCGCCGGCGAGGCCGCGGATCACCATCTCGCCGCCGACGGCGGCGCACGCGGCGACGAGATCTTCGGAAGGGTCGGCCTGGCAGAGCGCCCCGCCGATCGTGCCTCGGTTTCGGACGACCGGGTCAGCGATCACGCGCTCGGCGTCGGTGAAGATCGCCAGCCTCTGGGCCAGCAGGCCGGACTCGAGCAGGTCGCGGTGCCGGGTCATCGCACCGATGCGCACCTCGTGGCCGTGCTCGGTGACGTAGCCGAGCTCGTCGGCGAGCGGGTCGATGTCGATCAGGTACTCAGGCGACGCGAGCCGCAGCTTCATCATCGGCAGCAGGCTGTGCCCGCCGGCGAGCAAGCGCGCTTCGGGCCCGAGCTCTGACAGCAGCTCGATCGCGTTGTCGACGCTGGTTGCCCGGGCGTATTCAAAAGGTGCGGGAACTTGCAAAAGGCTGCTTCCGTGAGGCCTGAAAATAGGGGCCCTGTCGTCCTTTTGGGCCCCGTTGTCTCTCCTCTCGACGGAGACTCTTGCGCCTGCGACACAGGCCGTCAAGCAAGACCTAAGCGATCACTTAGGCTTAACGGAGTCGTGACGCTCGCCCAGCTCCAGTCATTTGTCCTCGTCGCGCGCCATGGGTCGGTGAAAGCGGCGGCAGCGGAGCTCGAAGTCACCGAGCCGGCGGTGTCGGTAGCGGTGGCGGCGCTGCGCAGGGAGCTCGGCGACGAGCTGTTCGTGCGAAACGGCCGCGGCATCGCGCTGACGCCCGGAGGCCGCCGGCTGGCGGCGCTGGCCGGCGAGATCCTCGGCCTCGCCGAGCAGGCCCGCCGTTCGGTACACGAGGTCCCGGGACAGACGCGGCAGCTTCAGATCGCCGCGACCAGCATCGTCGCCGAGCACATCGGGCCGCTGATCGATGCATTCACCGCCCGCAGCGGCTCGGGGCTCGAGATCTCCGTGCAGGACGTCCAGGGTGGATCGTTCGCCGACTCGCTCGAGCACCGCCGCGCCGATATCGCGCTGGGGCCGCATCCCGGCCTCGACCGGTCGACCACGATTGCGTCGGTTCCGTTCCTGCGATCGCGGCTGATGATCATCGCGGCGCCGGGGCACCACCTCGCCGGCGTGCGTGAAATAGCTCCGGCGACGCTGGCTCGCGAGCGGTGGGTGCTCGGCCCGCAGGAGATCGACCCGACGACCACGATTGGCCTGTTCTTCGCGCGCACCGGACTCGCGCCGCGCGACATCGCCCCGTACACCAGCCACGCGGCGGCGGTCGCGGCCGCGGCGGGCGGCGAGGGGATC
>DASYFZ010000343.1:0-12293 GCA_036000295.1 Solirubrobacteraceae bacterium | reverse complement strand
CGCGGCAGGCTGACAGCGCCCATCGCCGCTACACCTCGCCCTCCGGGCTCGGCTCCGCGACGACGGGCGCTCTAACGCCAGCAACCCCGCAGATGAAAGACTCCAACCCTCAGGTGTTGCGCTGACCGCCAGAGCCCGCCGTGCTTAACACGACACGCTTCGCCTGATTCGTCGCGATTGTCGTGTTATGCACCCTCCCGGACCCGCGATCGGACCCGCGGACCCCGAGCGGCGACGAGCAACCTTTCCATGCCCTCCTTCATTGGGCCGTTAAACCGGGCCCAGACCGCCGCCCCTACTCAGACCCGCCGGCGAAATCCTCGGGCGTGACCTGGTCGAGAAAGTCCTTGAACTTCTCGACCACGGACTCGGTGTCCTCGACCTCGTGCTCGAACTCGATCGCCGACTCGGCGATCACCTCGTCGGCCGCGAAGATCGGGGCGCCGGCACGCACGGCGAGCGCGAGCGCGTCGCTGGGACGCGAGTCGATCTCCAGCTCGCGCCCGTTGGCGCGGAGGCTGATCGACGCGTAGAAGGTGTTCTCGCGAAGCTCGGTGACCGCAACCCGGGTGCACTCGACATCAAGCTCGCCGAGCATGTCCGACAGCAGGTCGTGGGTCATCGGCCGCGGCGTGGAGGCACCCTGCAGCTTCATCAGGATCGCCGCAGCCTCAGGATGGCCGATCCAGATGGGCAGAAATTTGTTGCTCTCGACGGTCTTCAGCAACACGATCGGCTGCTTGCCGACCATGTCGAAGCTCACGCCGTAGATGACCATCTCCTGCACGAGCTGCTCCTAACGGTGGTAGGTGCTCGGGCAAGTATAGGCCGCTGCACCCCGTTGCCGAGAGGGGTCGATCCGGCCTAGATGGCCCCCTCCTCCGACAGCACCCGGCTGGCCACGGCGAACGCCGCGTTGGCCGCGGGGACCCCGGCATATACCGCCGTATGCAGGATCACTTCGCGAATCTCGTCGGGGGTCAGGCCGTTTCCGAGTGCCGCTCGGACGTGCATGCCGAGCTCGTTTTCGGCGCGCAGCGACACCAATGCCGTCAGCGTGATCGCGCTGCGCATCCGGCGGTCGATCCCCGGACGCGACCACACCGCACCCCACGCATAGCGGGTGATGAACTCCTGAAAAGGGGCTCCGAACTCGCCCGCGGCGGCGGTCGCGCGATCGACGTGGGCGTCACCCAGGACCTCCCGCCGGGTCTTCATCCCGGTCTCGTAAGCCTCGCTGTCGCTCACTGTCCCTCCTCTTCGGCGTCAATGAATCCCGCGATCAGCGGGGTGACCAGCTCTGCCTTCTCGATGTTGGCGAGGTGCGCCGCGCCCGCGATCAGCTCAAAGCGCGCGCCCGCGATCCCATCGGCAATCGCGCGGCCGTGGTCGGGCGGCGTGGCCGGATCCTCGCCTCCGGCGATCACCAGTGTGGGCGCGGAGATCGAGCCGAGCACTGGATGCAGGTCGAGCGCGGCGAGCGCCTCGCAACAACCCGCATAGCCCTCGCTCGAGGTGTCGGTGAGACCCTTGCGAATCTGCGCCATCAGCTCCGGCTGCGCCTCGCGGAAGCCGGGCGTGAACCAGCGCTCGAGCGCGCCGTCAGCGACCGCGTCGACAGTGTGCTCGCGAACGGTCTGCGCGCGGGCCCGGTAGACCTCGGCCGCCTCGGGCCCGAACCGCGCCGAGGTGCAGCAGAGCACGAGGCGCTGCACGCGCTCGGGCGCGTTTGCGGCCACCCAGATGCTCGTCATCGCGCCGATCGAGACGCCGCACAGCGAGGCCCGCTCGATCTCGAGCCGGTCCATCAGCGCCAGCAGGTCTTCGCCGAGGTCGGAGATCGCATAGGGACCCGGCGGCGCCGCGGACTGGCCGTGCCCCCGCAGGTCATACCTGACCACCCGGTTGCGAGCGGCCAGCGCCGGGGTCTGCGGATCCCACATCGAGCGATCGGTCCCCAGCGAGCAGCTGAGGATCACGGGCGGGCCGTCCATCGGCCCAACCAGCTCATGGGCGACCTCGACGCTCACGCCAGGTCCCGGAGCCGCTTGTGCTCGGCCAGCGCCCGGCCGATCAGCTCATCGGTCACGCCAAGGTATCGCCGAGGATCGAGCGCAGCCTCCAACCCGTCGTGACCCACCACGTCGACAACCTCGGGCGTGTCGGCGAGCACTTCACGAAACGCTCGCCCGTCGCGCGCTGAGGCCGCTGCGGCCTGAGCGACCAGCTCCTGCGCGGCGGGGCGCCCGATCGACGCCGACAGCGCCGCCGCAACGCTTTCGCTCATCACCAGCTCGCCGGTTGCGTCCAGATCAGCCTGCATGCGACCGGCGTCGACGTCCAGACCGTCGAGCACGTCGCGAAGGCTGGCGGCGGCGGAGCCGGTGAGACGCAGCAGTTCGAGCAACGGCTCCCATTCCGCCTGCCAGGCTCCCGCGGCTCGCTCGTGCTCCTGGCTCATCGCGCCGAGGATCGTTGACACCAAGCCCGGCGCCCGCTGCGCACAGGCGATCACCGCCACAGCGCCGACAGGATTGCGCTTGTGGGGCATCGTCGAGGAGCCTCCGCGGCCTTCGCCGCCGCCCTCCGCCGCCTCCGCCACCTCGGTCTGCGCGAGCAGGACCACGTCGCGTGCGATCTTGCCCATCACGCCGAGCGCGGATCCCAGGGCCGCGCTCAACCGCGCCGGCCGCAGCCGGATCGTGTGCCACCCGAGCACCGGCTCGGCGAGGCCGAGCTCCTCGGCGACCGCCGACATCACCTCAAGCCCGCGATCGCCAAGCGCCGCAAGCGTCCCGACGGCTCCAAAGAGCTGGACGGCGAGCACGCGCTCACGCACCTCGGCGAGCTCTGCGCAGCTCGAGTCCAGACCCGACAGCCAGGTGGCAGCCTTGATCCCGAACGTGAGCGGGAGCGCCTGCTGGAGCAGCGTGCGGCCCGGCGCGAGCGTCGAACGGTGACGCTCGGCGAGCTGCGCGCACGCATCGGCCGCCGCGCCGAGCGCAGCGAGCAGAGGGACCAGCGCGCGGCGCGCCACCAGCATCAGCGCCGTGTCGACGACGTCCTGGCTGGTGGCCCCCTGATGCAGGTGCGCCGCCGCGTCGTCGCTTAGCCGCGAGCGCAGCGCGCTCAGCATTGCCGGCACCGGCGTCCCCTTGTCGGCAGTTGCGCGTCCGATCGCGGCTATGTCGAACCACGTCGCGTCAGCAGCCTGCGCGACCTCGTCGGCGGCCTGCGCAGGTGCGATCCCGGCCTTGGCGAGCGCGCGCATCAGCGCGACCTCGACGTCCAGCATCGCCTGCAGCAGCGCAACGTCGCTCGTCTGCGCGGCGACGGGGCCATGCGAGAAGAGGCCGCTGAGCAACCCTTGCTCGGTCATCGGCCGTGATGCTATGGAAGTCTTCGCGACGGCTGTTAGCGGATCACGTGGGCCGCGTGGTGCCCGGACTCGGCGACCAGTCCGATGTGGGCCAGCACGACCACGGCCAGCACGACCGCAATCACCCACATCACGCCGCAGAATCCCCGGTGCACCGAGCGCCAGTTGACGAACAGGAGCGGGCGCATCAGGCCTCTGTCCTCCCGCGCCGCCGGGCCGCCGGGGCGTCTGTAACTAGTCCCTGCACGCCAACCGCCCTACCCGATGGACAGAAATGGCAAGCAGAGCAACCGTCGGGTTGCGGGTTGGGCGCGGGCGCCAATCTTCTTCGTGATCGGGCTGTTGCTGCTGCCGCTGGCGCGCGAGGGCCGGCATCGGCTTGCGCCAGAATGACCACAAGCATGCAGACGGAGATTTCGGCGCTGCTGCCGCCGCTTGACAGCGCAGGTGACAAGGAGGCAGTCCGCTTCGGCGAGCGCGCACTGTCCTATCGTGAGCTGCGCGACGTGGCCGCGCAGCTCGCACGGCGGCTGGCCGGCAGCGATCGCGTTGCGGTGTGGGCGACCCCGTCGCTCGAGACGTGCGTATCGGTCGTCGGCGCGCTGACTGCGGGAATTCCCGTGGTCCCGATCAATCCGAAGTCCGGCGAGCGCGAGCTCGGGCACATCGTCGCCGACAGCGAGCCCAGCCTGGTGCTGGCCGCACCCGACGCCGAATTGCCGACGGCGTTGGATCAACTCGAGCGCGTCGATGTCGAGCTCAATGGCTGCGATCAGCCGCTGCCCGACGAAGCCGACCCGGAGTCGCCGGCGCTCGTCGTCTACACGTCGGGCACGACCGGCCCGCCCAAGGGCGTGCTGTTGCCGCGCCGCGCGATCGCCTCCAACCTGGACGCACTCGCCCAGGCGTGGGAGTGGACCGGCGACGACGTCCTCACCCACGGCCTGCCGCTGTTTCACGTCCACGGGCTCGTGCTCGGCGTGCTCGGACCACTGCGGCTCGGGGGCACCGTGCATCACCTCGGATCGTTTTCGACCGACGCGGTGGCGAAGGAGCTCGGTGGAGGCGGTGCAACGATGCTGTTCGGGGTACCGACGATGTACCACCGGCTTGCCGAGGCCGCCGAGGACGACGCGGAGGTGGCAGACGCTCTCAAGCGGGCTCGCCTGCTCGTCTCCGGATCGGCCGCATTGTCCACGACCGACCACGAGCGGATCGAATCGGCTACCGCGCAACGGGTGGTGGAGCGCTACGGCATGACCGAGACGCTGATGATCTGCGCGGTACACGCGGACGGAGACCGTCGTCCCGGGACGGTGGGACCGCCGGTCGACGGCGTCGAGCTGCGCCTCGTCGACGAGGACGGCGCGGTTGTCGATGCCTCCGACGGTGAGTCCGTGGGCGAGATCCAGGTTCGCGGCCCGAACCTGTTCCTTGGCTATCTGAACCGGCCCGACGCCACCGAGGAGGCGTTCAGCGACGGGTGGTTTCGGACAGGCGACGTCGCCACGCGTGAGCCGGACGGCTACATCCGGCTGATCGGCCGTCAGTCGACCGACCTGATCAAGAGCGGCGGCTTCAAGATCGGCGCCGGCGAGATCGAGACTGCGCTGCTCGAGCACCCTGGCGTCTCAGAGGCTGCGGTCACGGGCGAGCCCGATGACGACCTGGGAGAGCGCATCGTCGCCTGGATCGTCTGCACCGATGACTCCAGGCCGTCGGAGCAGGAGATCACCGATCACGTCGCGCGGCTGCTCACCCCGCACAAGCGCCCGCGCGAGGTGCGCTACCTGGACGAGCTGCCGCGCAACGACATGGGCAAGGTCCAGAAGAAGCGGCTCACCCAGTGAAGCCCAGGATCAGCTGGGCGGTCTCGAGCGGGACGTCGAGCTGCGGGCAGTGCCCGACCCCGTCGAGCTCGATCCAGTCGGCGTGGGGCAGCAACTCCGTTCGATAGCGGACGGTCGACTGCGGCCACGGCAGCAGCTTGTCCGCCGTCCCCCAGATGACGCGAACCGGACACTTGATCCGCTCGGCGTCCAGGTCCCACCGGGCGCGATGCGCGTACTCGAGCATCCGCGCACCATCCGGTGCACGCGCGACGCCGACCGTCTGGTGGGCGATCAGCTCGGGTGGGATGTGCTCGAAGTTCGTCGTGCTCAACTCGGTTGCGCGCCGGCGGCCTTCCGGCGTAGCCACGATCGCGTCGGCATGCGCCGCCGCCGCTCTGGCCTGCTCGAGTACGCGCAGCTGCAGGCGCAGGAGCTCACGCGGCCACGGATCGCCGTCGGCCCACCCGCCCGCGGGCGCCAGCGCGACCACCGAGCTGGCACGACCGCGCGCCGCCAGCCGCAGCGCGACATAGCCACCGAGAGAGTTGCCAACGATGTGCGCTTCGTCGATTCCAGCGGTGTCGATCGCCTGCTCGACCTGATCGACGAGCGTGTCATCCGTAATCTCGGACGCCAGCCGCGGGCCTCCCGCGTGGCCGGGGAGCGTCAACGCGAGGACGTCGTGCCGGCGCTCGAGGGCGGGTAGCACGAGCTCCCAGCTGCGCCACGTGTCGGTGAAGCCGTGCAGGCAGACCATCGGCGAACCGCTGCCGTTCCGGTGCGAGGCGGTGAAGGTGAAGGTGAACGTCAGGGGCGGGCGCAGCGGCGTCACGGCTCGAGCGCAAGCTGCGCCCAGACCGCCTTGCCCCCGCCGGTGACCTCGACGCCCCAGGCGCCGGCGATCGCATCGACCATCCGCAGCCCCATCCCGGCACCCTCCGGGCCGACCTGGCGGAGCTCGGGGATCACCGAGCTCGCGTCACGCACCGAGATCCGGATGACCTGCTGGTCGGAGCGGGCCAGCACTGAAAACGGCGACTGTGCGTGCGTCACGGCGTTGGTCGCCAGCTCGCTGACGACGAGTGCGACCGAGTCCGAGAGCTCCTGCCCATGACCCCACTGCGTCAGCACCTGGCCGACCAGCCGGCGCGCCTCGCCAGGTGCCGTGGCGTCGTCGGAGAAGTGGCCGAGGACCGCGGAGTGCAGCCGGCACACCGCCGACAGGGCGTCGGCGTGCGAGTCGTCCCACAACGACTCGCCGTGATACCCGCACAGCATCGACAGCCTCATTTCCCGCCGCAACTGGTTGCACAGTGTCTCGAGCTCGATCGCGCCGATCACATCGCCGGCGTTCCACAGCAGCGAGACCATCTCGCCGAACATCCGAACGGGACGGCGGCTGTCCGCCGCACGTTGCATGACGTTGTCCATCGCCGAAGCGAACGCCGCGCGGTCTAGGCGCCCGTTTCTGATCACGCGCGCGAGCGCGACGTCGGCGTCGAGACTCACGAGCAGACCATCCGCGCGGGCCGCGACCGGGTCGAGCCCGGCTGCCACAAGCGCGCTGTCGAAGCCGCGCAGATGAGGCTCGGTCGCGATCACGATCGATACATCCCCCGCGCGGATGCCGTCCGCGAGGAACGTTGCGACGGTGTCGAACAGCTCCGCGTCCTCGCGGTAGAACTGGACGGCATGGCCTATGTCGGCGACGGCCGGCATGTGAATCAACGTGAGGGGTGCGCCGGGCTTTGCGCAAACTCGCCCAGCGTCCGTAAGGGTACCTCCGTCAGCGCCCGCTGACGCGGTTCACCATCTGGTCGAGCGTGTTCAGCTGCTGGGTCAGCGGGGCGTTTGCGGGGGCGGCGTGAACCGTCGAGGCGCTCGAGGGCGCGCCACTGCTCCCGGCGGCGAGCACGATCACCACGATCACTGCAGCCAGAACCGCGGCGGCGCCAATCGCGACCAGTGCGCGGCGATGGCGGGTGTCCGAAGCCAACGATCGAGTTGCAGCCGTGGCGGCGAGCGGTCGCGTGGCGGTCGTCGCGTCGGTCGTCTGGTCCAGCGCAGACAGCGCTTGTGCGGCGCTCGATGGCCGTCTCGACGGATCGGCCGCCATCAACCGGTCGATCAGCGCCGCGAGGCTCGGCGACCGATCGCCGGCGGCGACCTCCGACAACAGCACTCCCAGCGAGTACAGGTCCGACTGCGGCGTGGCGGGCCGACCGCGCGCCACCTCGGGAGCCAGGTACTTCAGCGTTCCGATGACCTGACCGGTCTCTGTCAGCCCGGTTGAATCGTCGGCCTGCGCGATCCCAAAGTCGGTCAGGCGCGGCCGCCCGTCCGGTCCGACGAGCACGTTGGCGGGCTTGATGTCGCGATGGACGATGCCGGCTGCGTGGATGTGGCCCAGCGCATCGAGCAGCTCGCGCGCCAGCGTCTCCGATCCGACTCGCGGTCGGTCGACCGGGCCACCGGCGGATTCCTCGCCGAGCGTCACGCCGTCGATGTACTCCATCACCAGGAACGGCCGTTCGCCGTCGGCGCCGAAGTCGTACACCTTGACCAGGTTTGGATGTGAGAGCCCAGCTGCGATGCGAGCCTCGCGCCGGAACCGCTCCACGTAGGGCGCCTGGGCCGCTAGCGCATCGGAGATCACCTTGACCGCGACCCGGCGTCCGAGGCGGGTGTCCTGCGCCACCCACACCGTGGCCATGCCGCCGCCCCCGACGCGCTCGATCAGCTCGTAGCGGTGCCCGGCGAGGGTCACACCCGCAGCCGGCTCAGCCATCGCCGCCCTCCCCGTGCTTGCCCGGGCCCTTGTGCTTGTCGTGTCCCTTGGCCTTGCCCGGTGGAGCCGGAGCTGCCGGCGGAGCGGGCGTTGTCGGCGGAGCGGGCGTTGTCGGCGCTGCCGTGGCGGGGGTGACCGGCGCCGGTGCAGGCGCCGGCTTGACGTCGAGCGCGACGCGCGCCTGAGCCTGCTCGGCGCCCGTTTCCAGCGCCTGCGCCTGCGCCGCGGTCAGCTTGTGCTGGGCCGCAAGCCGCGAGACCTGCCGGCGCAAAGCGACGAGGCTCGACGCCGCTTGCGGAGCCTGGTGGCGCACGGCAGCCGTCCGGGCTGCGGCGATGTCAGCGCGAAGCCGCGCCGCGCCGGCACTACCGAGACCGCTGTGGCCCGCGGAACCGCACCCAGCCGCTCCGATCGCAATCGAAAACGCGATCGCGAGGCCGAGCGCGGCCTTTGCGGACGCGCTTCTCCATCCCGGCTGTGTGAGTTGTTCGGGCACTCCTGTCGGTGCAGATACCCGTTCGGCGCGCATCCTCGAACCCCGGGACGGAAGCTTTCACCCGTAGGCGGCGTCGTTAGCGGTACAGCGGACCCATGGCGACCTCCACGGCAATCATCGATCGAGGCCCTGCTGCGAGTCGCCCGCAACGGGTCTCGCGGCGCTTGGCCAGAGGCATCCCGCCCGGGCTGCTCGCGATTGCGTCGGTGGCCGTGGTGATCGTTGTGCTGCCGGTGCTGATCTCGCTGGTGCAAGCCTTTCAGGGCGGGCCGCAAGCGGCGCTGGATGCGATCAAGGCAACCTCGGCGACCAGCCTGCTGTTGCACACCGGCCTGATCACCGCGGTCGCCGTCCCGGCCAGCGGCGTTCTCGGCCTGTACACGGCGTGGTTCGTAGAGCGGACGCGACTGCCGCTGCGGGGCCTGTGGACGCTGCTGCTCGTGGCACCGCTGACGATGCCACTGTTCGTGACCAGCTACGCCTGGTCATCGCTGAGCCCGTCGCTCGACGGATACGTAGGCGCCGCCGGGATCATCACGTTCTCCTACTACCCGATCGTGTTCCTGCTGGTCGCCGCGTCGCTGCGCAGCCTCGACCCGGCGCTGGAGGAGAGCGCACGGTCGCTCGGCCTGTCGGCGCGACGCACCTTCTTTCGCGTCGTCCTGCCGCAGCTGCGCCCGGCGCTGCTCGGCGGCATGCTGCTCGTGCTGCTCGACACGCTCGTTGAGTTCGACGCGTTCGTCGCGCTCAAGTACAGGACGTTCAGTGTCAACGTCTACGCCCAGTATCAGCTGAGCTTCAGCGCATCGGGGGCGGCCGCGCTGTCGCTGCTGTCGATCCTGCTGTGCGTCGTGATCCTCGCCGGCGAGGCACGGCTGCGCGGCAACGCCGAGTACACGCGGGTGAGCTTCGGAGCCAGGCGCCCGCCGGTCCGCCTGCGGCTCGGACGGGCGCTCCCATGCGTGTTGGCATCGTTTGCGCTGATCGCTGCAATCGGCATCGGGATCCCGCTCGGCGAACTCGTCCACTGGTGGACGGGGGGCACGGCGGCCGCTCGATCTGCAGCGTCCGCGAGCCTCCACCACCTGTGGCCGGCGACCGTCACGTCGGTCCTCGTCGCCGCGGGCGCCGCCGTGGTGGCGGTCCTGCTCGCGCTCCCGGTCGCGGTGCTCGCCGTGCGTTATCGCGGCGCGCTGTCGACGACGCTCGAGCGCGCGACATACCTGTCTTTCGCGCTTCCGGACCTGGTCGCGGCGACGGCGCTCGCATACGTCGCCAGCCGCTACGTGCAGCCGCTGTACGGAAGCTTCGCGCTGCTGATCCTCGCCGACGCGATGTTGTTCGTGCCGTTCGCGGTGGTCGCGATGCGAACCACCTTCGGGCAGATCGAGCCCGTGCTGGAGGAGTCGGCGCGATCGCTCGGCGCGGGGGCGCTGCGCACGCTGTGGCGGGTCACGGTGCCGCTGGCGCGGCCCGGGCTCGCCGCCGCCGGCGTGCTCGTGTTCGCGTTCGTGCTCGGCGACCTGTCGACCGCCCAGGAGCTGCTGCCCCCCGATGCGTCGACGCTCGGCACCGAGTTTCAGGCAAACAGCTCGACCGTGGCGTTTGCGGCCGCGGCGCCATTCGCTGCCGCGCTGGTGGGCCTGTGCCTGGCCTCGACGTACCTGCTGATGAGCCGCTTCGGCCGCGTGCGAGCGATGGAGGGAAGTTGACTTCGGCCCACCTCAGATGCGAGGCGATCGCGAAGTCGTTCGGCGCACGCGCCGTGCTGCGCGAGGTCGACCTCGACATCGCCGAGGCAACGCTCACCGCGATCCTCGGTTCGTCGGGCAGCGGCAAGACCACGCTGCTGAGGGTGATCGTCGGGTTCATCGCCCCCGACGCCGGAACCGTGACGATCGCCGGCTCGGTCGTGGCAGGGGCCGGCCGCAAGCCGGTGTCCCCCGACAAGCGCGCGGTCGGCTACGTCGCCCAGGAAGGCGCCCTCTATCCCCATCTGAGCGTCGGCGAGAACGTCGGCTTCGGCCTGCCCCGCGGCGAGCGAAAGCGCGGCGGCAGGATCGTCGAGATGCTCGAGCTCGCGGGCTTGGGGAGCGACTACGCCGAGCGGCGGCCGCACGAGCTTTCCGGCGGCGAGCAGCGTCGCGTCGCGCTCGCGCGTGCGCTCGCCCCGCGTCCTCGCCTGGTGCTGCTCGACGAGCCGTTCTCCGGTCTCGACGCCGCGCTCCGGGGCGAGACGCGCGCGGCGGTTCTGCACGCGCTCGGCCAAGAGGGCGCGACCGCGATGATGGTCACCCACGATCAGGCCGAGGCGCTGTCGACCGGCGACCAGGTGGCGGTCCTGCGCGACGGGGAGCTCGTGCAGACGGCATCGCCGGAGGTCCTGTACCGGACGCCGGCCGACCTCGACGTGGCGCGCTTCGTCGGCGAGGCGGTGGTGATCGCCGGGAATGCCCGCGGTGAGCTCGTCAGCTGCGCCCTGGGTCGTCTCGATGTCCTCAACCCGAGCCTCACCGGGCCCGTCAAGGTCATGATCCGGCCCGAGCAGGTCGTCGTCACCCGGGTCGCGCCGGACGCTCCGGGACCGCCCGGTGCTGCGCGTGCACGGGTCGTTGGGCGCACGTCCTTCGGCCCGGACGCCGTGCTCGCGCTGGAGCTGGAGGGTTCCGCCGGCGCGGCTCTGTCGGCCAGGACATTCGAGCGCGACCTGCCCGAGCCCGGCGAGATGGTCTTGGTGTCGGTGCGCGGGCCGGTCGTCACATACCCGTCGCGCAAGCCTCATGACGTCGAAAGCGCCGGCGCTCGCAGCTGGGCGGCCGCGCCCGAGGAGGAGGCGCTCGCCGTCGGCGCGAACGGCGCAGAGGGCCTCTGATGCCCCGGCGGATGCGCGCCGCGAACGTCGCCGCTGTCGTGCTCGCGTGCTCGGCCGTTGCCGTGGGCTGTGGCGGGTCTGGCGGCGACCCGAAATCGATCGTGCTCTACAGCGGCCAGCACCCCCAGCTCACCGACGCGCTCGTGCGCAGCTTTGAGAAGCAGACCGGCGTCGACGTCAAGGTGCGCACCAACGACGGCGTCGTGCTCGCCGACCAGCTCCTGCAGGAAGGACCGGCGTCGCCGGCCGACGTGTACTTCACCGAGAACTCACCCGAGCTCGAGACGCTCACCGAGCATGGGCTGCTGGCCAAGCTCCCCGCGTCGGCACTGAAGGACTTACCGCACGCGGACGCTCCCCCGAGCAGCACCTGGGCTCCTGTCGCCCTGCGCGTGAGCGGCCTGGCGTACAGCCCCAAGCTGATCTCGCAGTCGAGCCTTCCGAAGTCGGTGCTCGACCTCGCGCAGCCGGAGTGGAAGGGAAAGGTCGCGATCGCGCCCACCGATTCCGACTTCCCGCCGGTCGTCGGCGCCGTGCTCGCCCAGTACGGGGAGGCGGCGGCCAAGCAGTGGCTCGCCGGGTTGAAGCGCAACGCCCAGGTGTTCCAGACCGACGAGGCCGTCGTCGCGGCCGTCAACAGCGGCCGCGTGGCGGGCGGTGTGATCGACCATTACTACTGGTACCGCCTGCGCACCGAGATCGGCGCCGGGGCGATGCACAGCGCCGTGTACTTCTTCCCGGACCACAACGTCGGCTCGATCGAGAACATCTCGGGCGTAGCGGTGCTCAAGACCAGCAAGCACCCGGAGCTCGCAGACCGGTTTGCGAGCTTCCTCGTCAGCCGAGCCGCGCAGCGGCTCATCGGGCAGGGCGACGACTTCGAGTACCCCGCGCGGCCGGGCGTCGCGGCCAACCCGCAGCTGCCG
>DASYFZ010000320.1:0-3542 GCA_036000295.1 Solirubrobacteraceae bacterium | reverse complement strand
CGTGTACTCGGCGCTGACCGTCTCGCTCGGCAGCTTGCCCGGCTTGCGAGCCGGCACGAACCCGGCACCGAGCTGGCGCGCCAGCGCCGCGCCGAGGATGAAGCCCCGCGCCTCGGCCGCGACCACGAGGTCGACCGACAGCGGGCGCGCGAGCTCCGCGAGGCCCGAGATCGCCTGGTCGAGCGCCGCCGGATCTAGCAGCAGCGGCGTGATGTCCTTGAACACGATCCCCGGCCGCGGAAAGTCAGGGATGTCGCGGATCAACCTGCGTAGGTCGACGATGCTCACCGCTGCCCCGGCCCGCAACGCTAGGTGACGATGTTGCGCAGGTCGCGGATCAGCAGCAAATGGCGGAGGTGCGTCGTCACCGACGCGAGGTTCTCGAGCGCCTCGATCGCCTCCTTGCGGCGCTCGGGATTGCGCGAGCGAAGCGCCGGGGCGAGGATGCTCTGAAGCAGCTGGGCCTCGCGGTCGGCGGAGCTTCGGAACACGCGCAGGTTGCGGCCGCCGACGCCGTAGCGCGCCAGCTCCGAGACGGCGCGGACGATTTCCCGCTCGGTCTCGTCGTAGTAGCGCGTCCCGCCTCTGACGTCCCCCTTGATCACGCCGAACTCGACCAGCTCACGGACGAGCGTGGCGTCGGCGCCGGTCTCCTCGACGACGTCCTCGAGCGAGTACAGCGCGCCCGCGTCGCGGGTGGTCACCATCGTGCGCCGCATCGCGCGGCCGTCCCCCGGGGGCGTGACCTCGCGGTCGGTGCGCCCGCCGGCGAGCTCCTGGCGGATCACCCGCAGCGGCAGGAACTCGTCGCGCTGCAGGCGCAGGATCGTGCGCAGCCGCTGGATGTCCGTTTGGGTGTAGAGGCGATAGCCGCCCTGCGTGCGCCGTGGCGTGAGGAGCTTTTGGTCCTCCAGGTAGCGGATCTTGGAGATCGAGATGTCGGGGAACTCCTGGACCAGCGCCTTGCACACGGCGCCGATCGTCACCGCCTTCTGACGCGGCGGCTCCGAGGGAGCCTCGGGAGGCTCGGGCAGCGCCATGGCCGGATCGGTTGTCTCAGGCGTCGCCATCACCTGCTCAGGAACGCGAGCTTGTACTTGCCGACCTGGAGCTCGTCGCCGTCGGCCAGCCGGTGGGACTCGATCCGCTTGCGGTTGACGTACGTGCCGTTCAGCGATCCGCAGTCATCGAGGTAGTAGTCGTGACCGCGATGGACGATCACGGCGTGGTCGCGCGACACCGTGACGTCGTCGAGAAAGATGTCTGAGTCGGGGCGCCGGCCCACGGTCATGCGGTCGCCCTGCAGCGCGAAACTCTCGCCGGACCTGCCGCCCCCGGCCCGGATCACAAGCGCGGCTCCCCTGGCCGCGACCGCCTCGAGGTCGATCTCCTCGATCTCACCGGTCTCGCCGATCTTGTAGGCGGCGGTGGTGTCGCCGGAGGGCTGCTCGTTTGCACCCAGAAACGCCCCGCAGCGCTGGCAGTAGTTCGCGCCATCCGCGTTGCTGAATCCGCACTCGGGGCAGTGCTGGGCCACCTACCGGTAACCCTCCTGGCGCCCACGGACGCTCATTCGCCTTCGGTCGGCACCCGGCCGGCGAGGATGTCGGTGAGCTGCTGGACGTCTGCACCGGTGATGATCAACTCGCCGCTCTCGTCCTTCTTGCGAAGACGATTCACGAGCTCGGCTCGCAGGATGTCGATCTTCCCGTGCAGGATCCGACGCCTGTAGGAAATCTCCATCTCCTCCTCGGTCAACTGTTTGATGAGCTCCTTGAGCTCCTGATCGCTCAGTGAGCCGAGGTCGGGAAACGTATCCATGGGAATGGGACCCCCCAAGGGTCGGATTGACGAGTGAGCGAGTATAGCCCCCGACCCCATAGGGTCAAGCTCAGCTTGAGAGTTTGGCTGGATGTTGCGGAAATGTCACGCATCGTGCCGTTCGCGGAGCTCCTTGCGCCCGCGCCGCACGTACAGCGCCGTGGCCAGCAGCCCGAGCGCCATGCCCACGTAGAGCATGATCAGCGCGAGCCAGTGCACCCCGGCCATCGCGAAGAACGGCGCGCCCATGATCGGCGCGACGCCGAGGCGCCCCGCCCAGTTGATCTTGACGTCGACGCCGTGTCGCAGTGCGTACCTGCTCAGCACGAGCATGAACAGCTCCCGGGCGATCACGATCGCGATCGCCCAGCGCGGCAGCAGCTCGAAATGCCAGCACACGAGCATCCCGGAGACCACGAGCAGTCGATCGACGATCGGGTCCAGCAGCGCCCCGAGCCGGCTGTACTGGCCGGTGAGCCGGGCGGCGAAGCCGTCCAGATAATCGGCCCAGCCGATCACAGCGAACAGCACGGCCGCGAGCGCGCTGTGGCCGTCATCGCTCGACAGGGCGACGATCAGGAACACGGGGATCCCGGCCAGCCGCAGGTACCCGATGATGTTCGGGATCGTCCACGGGTGCAGCGGGTGCCCCGACAACGTCTCGTCGGGCGGCGGGCCCGAGCGATCGATCCCGAACAGGCGGCGCTTGGAGATCCCGTCGCTCACGCGGCCGGCCCCGGGGCCACTCGCTACGGAAGCTCCCGCCAGAGCGCTTCGATGGCCTGCGCCGCGCCCTGGATCGGAACGCTGCGCTTCTCCATCCCGCGCCTGACCTGAACCTCGAGCTCGCCCGCTGCCAGCGTGCGCCGGCCGACGGTGATTCGCAGCGGGCAGCCGAGCAGCTCGGCGTCGGCGAACTTCTCGCCAGGCCCGGCGTCGCGGTCGTCGTACAGGGTCTCCAAGCCGAGCTCCTGCAGCTCGCGGTACAGACGATCCGACAGCTCGCGCTCCTCGCTTCCAGGCTGTCCGAGCGTCACCACCTCGACATCGAACGGCGCCATCGAGCGAGGCCACGAGATCCCGTGCTCGTCGGCGAACTGCTCGACCGCGGCGGCGGCCGACCGCGCCGGCCCGAAACCGTAGGACCCCATCCAGATCAGCCGCTCCTTGCCGGACTCATCCAGGTACTTGGCGCCCAATGGGTCCGAGTACCGCGTGCCGAGCTTGAAGATGTTCCCGACCTCGATCGCCGGCTCGATCCGCACGGTTGCCCCGGCGACCGTGTCGCCGTCGACCACGGTTCTCACGTCGACCGATTCGAAGCGGAAGTCCCGTCCCGGCTCGACTCCGCGCAGATGCAGGTCGGCCTTGTTGGCGCCGGCCACGTAGCCGCCGGGACCGACTGCCTCGTCGAGCAGGATCGGCAGATCGGTGCCCACCGGGCCGATGAACCCAGGCGGGCCGAGCCGCGACGACACCTCCTCGGGGTGCGCCGGCCGGAACTCCCCGCCCAGCGCGAGCGCGAGCTTGACCTCGTTGACGCGGTGATCGCCGCGCACCACGACGACCTTCATCGCGTCGCCGTCGACGACCACCGGGAACGCCTTCAGCAGCGCCCCGGCGCCCACCCCAAGCTCCCCGGCAACGGCGTCGATCGTCGTCATCCCCGGGGTGTGCACCTCCTCGGGCGCGTCGAGCGACGGCGGCAGCTCGACGGCCTG
>DASYFZ010000211.1:0-3969 GCA_036000295.1 Solirubrobacteraceae bacterium | reverse complement strand
AAGAGCGCGTTCCTGGGCGCGATCGTGATCACCATGATCGACAACGGCCTGGGCCTGCTGAACGTCAGCGCCGGCACCAAGTACATCGTCACGGCGCTGGTTCTGCTCGCGGCCGTGACGCTCGACTCGCTGTCCCGTCGGGGGAGGGTGGCCACCGGCCGGGCCTGATCGGCGGACCCGGGAGGCCGTTCACGCTGCCGCTTCGGCGGTCTCGGCCTCCCGGGTCACCGCCAGCAGTACGTCGGCGGCCCTTACGACCGCCGGGAAGCGCTTGGCGGGATCGTCGGGCACGCGAACCGACAACTGCGACTTGCCCGACTCGTACAGCGCCTCGGGGATCTCCGCACGGATCTTCTTGGCACGGACCGAGTCGAGCTCGATCGGGGTGACCGCCAGGCGGCCGTTGCGGAACGTGACCGCGCGCGCCCCGGCCTGCCCGAGCTTGATCCGCGCCTGCTGGAGGGCGATCAGATTGCGGAGCGGGTCTGGCACGTCGCCGAAGCGGTCCTCGAGCTCCTCGCGCAGCAGCACCAGGTCGGCGACTTCCCGGGACGCCGCGATCCGGCGGTGCACCTCGACCTTGGCCTGCTCGTAGGGGACGTAGTCCGACGGCACGTACGCGTCGACGTTGACGTCGAGCCGCACGGGCTCCCAGTCGTCGTCGTAGTCCCCATCGCCCTCGGCGGCGGCGACGGCCTCGTCGAGCATCTGCATGTACAGCTCGAACCCGAGCGCCGCCACATGCCCTGACTGCTCGTCGCCGAGCAGGTTCCCGGCGCCGCGGATCTCGAGGTCGCGCATCGCGATCTTGAAGCCGGCGCCGAGCTCGGTGTAGTCCGACAGCGCCGACAGCCGCTGCGCCGCGTCGGACGTCAGCGCTGCCGCGCTCGGATACAGCAGGTATGCGTACGCGCGCTCGCGGCTTCGCCCGACCCGGCCGCGGATCTGGTAGAGCTGGGCGAGGCCGAACGTGTCGGCACGCTCGACGATAAGCGTGTTGGCCTGCGGGATGTCGATCCCGGACTCGATGATGCTGGTGCAGACGAGCACGTCGGCGTCGCCGCGCAGGAACGCCAGCATCCGCTTCTCGAGCTCCTTCTCATCCATCTGCCCGTGGGCGACCTCGAAGCGCATTTCCGGACATAGCCCGCGCAGACGCTCGGCCGTCTCGTCGATCGACTCCACGCGGTTGTGCAGGAAGAAGGCCTGGCCCTTGCGGGCGTGCTCGCGCTTGAGCGCCTGCTTGACGAGCTCCTCGTCGTACTCGCCGACGTAGGTCTTGACCGGACGCCGGCCCTCGGGCGGCGTCTCGATCACGCTGATGTCGCGGATCCCGGCCATCGACATCTGCAGCGTCCGCGGGATCGGGGTCGCGCTCATCGAGATCACGTCGACCTTGAGCTTGAGCTGGCGCAACAGCTCCTTCTGCTTGACGCCGAAGCGCTGCTCCTCGTCGACGATCAGCAGTCCCAGGTCCTTGGCGCGCACGTCGCGCGAAAGCAGCCGGTGGGTACCGATCAGGATGTCGACCTGGCCCTCGGCGAAGCGGTGTACCGACGCGCGCTGCTCGGGCGCCGGCCGGAACCGCGAGACGTGCTCGATCGTGATCGGGTAGTCCTTCAGGCGCTCGGTGAACGTCCCGAAGTGCTGCTGGGCGAGGATCGTCGTCGGCACCAGCAGCATGACCTGCTTTCCATCCTGGACGGCCTTGAACGCGGCACGCAGCGCGACCTCGGTCTTGCCGTAGCCGACGTCGCCGCAGATCAGGCGGTCCATCGGTCGTGGCGCCTCCATGTCGGCTTTGACGAACTCGATCGCGTCGCGCTGGTCGGGCGTCTCGGTGAACGGGAACGCGTCCTCGAACTCGCGCTGCCAATCGGTGTCGACCGGATACGCGTGGCCCTCGCGGCGCTTGCGCTCGGCGTACAGGTTCAGCAGCTCGCCGGCCAGCTCCTGAGCGGCCCGGCGCGCCCGCGCCTTGATCGTGTCCCAGCGGGTGCCACCGAGCTTGGACAGCGGCGGGTGAGCGCCGCCCGCTCCCACGAAGCGGCTGATCTTGGCGAGCTGGTCGACCGGGACAAACACGCGGTCAGAGCCCGCGTATTCGAGGTACAGGTAATCGCGCGTGACGCCGGCAACGGTCTTTGTGTCAAAACCGGCGAACCTGGCGAGCCCGTGGTCCTCGTGGACGACGATGTCGCCCGTGCGCAGGTCGGCGAAGCTGCGAAGCACGCCGCGCCGGTGGCCGCGGTCCGGGCGCTCGGCTGCGCGCCGGCGCCGGAACAGACGGTGCTCCGGGATCACGGCGAGGTGGAACTGCGGCGCGATGAACCCGTTCTGCAGCCGAGCGTGCGCGAACGTCAGCGTCCCGGGTGGGGGCCGATTGGCGGCGCCGTTGAGCCACCCCACCTTCAGACGGCCCAGGTTGTAGGCGGCGCGCTCGCCTTCGCCGCGACGGGCGAATGCCACGATCGTGCGGTAGCCCGATCGGGTCAGCTTCTCGAGCTCGGGCTCGGCCTCCTTGATGCCGCGCGCAGCGATGTCGGCGGCCTGGGCGCGGAACTGGAACGGCTGGTCCTGGTCGATGCTGGAAAGGCGGATCCGGGAGCGGCGCTCGAGCTCGGGCGCGATCTCGTCTGGGCTGACATACAGGTGGTGGGCGTCCTGGTCGTGGAACGCGGCGCACACGTCCTGCCAGTGGTCGGCGAGCGCCGGTGCGACGTCCTCCTCCCCGGCTATCAGCACGGCTGCCTGCGCGGGCGCAAGCTCGAGGAACGGGTGGAAGTCCTCGACCGGGAGCAGCTCGGCGATGTCCGGCCGGTCGGCCTCCTGCTCGAGCGCGGCGATCTCAGCCAGCTCGCGGTGCTCTTCGGCAAGTTCGGCCGCGGGCGCGATCTCGACGAGCTCGGCGTCGCCCAGCGAACGCTGCGTGAATGTCGAGAACCACCGCAGCGACTCGATCTCGTCGCCGAACAGGTCCACGCGCACAGCGCGGTCCTCGGTCGCGGGGAACACGTCGAGCAGGCCGCCGCGGATCGCGAACTGGCCGCGGTCCTCGACCTGGTCGATGCGCTCGTAGCCGGCCGCAACCAGATCCATGGCTACCTCGTCGAGGTCAAGCAGCTCGCCGGTCTTCAGGCAGAACGAATGCGGGCGAAGCGCAGGGTCGGGGACCTTCTCCGATAGCGCGACGGCACTGACGACGACCACCGGCGCGGCACCGTCGCTTTCGTCAAGCAGCGCGTCGAGCGCGGCGATCCGCAGGCCGACAAGGTGCGGCGGCGGCGCCAGGTGCGACTCGTAGGTGACGCCGCGGCTGGGGTAGTAGCGGACGGTGCGGGGCTCGAGCCAGGTTCTCAGGCCGGCGGCCAGGTCGCGCGCGGCGCGGTCGTCGCCGGCGACGACGATCGCCGGATGGTCTGGATCGCGGTCCAGGAGCGCGGCGATCAGATACGGCCGCAGTGCCTGGGAGACGAACGCGCGACCGCCTTCGCGCGCGAGCGCGTCGGTCTGGACGTCGTCATCGGCATGGGCGAGAAGCGTGCGGAGCACTACATATGAGTCTAGGAAGGTGTGGCCTCGCCGAGGATGACTTTCTCGGTCACGTCGGCGGCGTCTTCGATCAGCTGCGCGACCTCGTCCTTGGGCTCGGCGAAGCGACCCAGGACGTAGGCCGCCACGCGCTCGGGATCGGTCGTCGATGGACGCCCGACGCCGATCCTGACGCGCGCGAAGTCGGGAGAGCCGAGGCCCTGTCTGAGCGACTTCAGCCCGTTGTGGCCCGCGAGGCCACCGCCCGTGCGGGTCCGGATGTCGCCGAACGGCAAATCGATCTCGTCGTGGACGACCAGCACGCGGTCGAGATCGAGCTTGAACGCCCCGCGCGCGGGGCCGACCGACTCGCCGGCCTCGTTCATGTATGTCTGCGGGAGCAGGACCGCCACGCGCGGCCCGCCCGGACCGGTCCGT
>DASYFZ010000209.1:0-14024 GCA_036000295.1 Solirubrobacteraceae bacterium | reverse complement strand
CTTCGCCACCGGTCCGGCGGCGCAGAAGAAGTTCTTCATCAAGTCGTCGCTGCCGGCGGTCCTTACGCAGACCTACAAGGACCCGGCGGTCGACAAGTCCCAGCCGTTCGCCCCGCAGCTGCTCACGGCAGTTCAGAACGGCGTGCCGCGACCCGTGTCACCGGTGTATCCGCAGATCAGCGAGGCGATCTACAAGAACGTGTACTCGGCACTCTCGAACGGCACGGCGCCGTCGACTGCGCTGAAGAACGCGCAGAGTCAGATCAACTCGGCCCTCAAGACGTTCTAGGGCAGCACCATGGCGACGACCGCTGAGGCAACGTTCGTCAAACCGCGCAAACGCCGTCGCTCGGGCTTGTCCGAGCGGCGGCTAGCCGCGGCGATGGTTTCCCCGTCACTGATCGTGATCGTGATCGTGGCGGCCTATCCGATCATCTACGCGATCTGGCTGTCGCTGCACCAGTACAGCGTCATCCACCCCGGCCTGTCGCGCTGGGTCGGGCTGGACAACTACAAGGATGCGGTGACGTCCAGCTCGTTCTGGAGCGCTGTGAGGACGACCTTCGTGTTCACGATCATCTCGGTCGTGCTGGAGCTGGTGATCGGGATGGGAATGGCGCTGCTGATGCATGCGGCGTTCCGGGGTCGGTCGGTGCTTCGAGCCGTGGTACTGGTGCCCTGGGCGATCTTGACGGTCGGCACCGCGATCATGTGGCGCTCGATCGTTGCGCCCGACGTCGGGTTCTTCAATCAGGTGCTCAAGGCGCTGCATCTCCCGGGCGCGAACACTGTGTGGCTCGCCCACAACGGCTATGCGCTCGCGGTGATGATCTTCGCCGACGTGTGGAAGACGGCGCCGTTCATGGCGCTGCTGCTGCTCGCGGGCCTGCAGGTGATTCCAAGTGACCTATACGACGCCGCCAAGGTTGACGGCGCGACGGCGTGGCAGCGGTTTGTCCGCATCACGCTCCCCCTGCTCAAGCCGGCGATCCTGGTCGCCCTGATCTTCAGGACGCTGGATGCCCTGCGGATCTTCGACCTGCCGTACGTGCTGACCCAGGGCTCGAACGGGACCACCACGTTGTCGCTGTATGCGTATCAGCAGCTGACGCAGAACCGCTTGATCGGCCCGGGCTCGGCGCTGTCGGTGCTGACTTTCATCATCGTGATGGCTGTCTCGATGGTGTACATCCGCTTCGCCGGCGACAACCTTCGACAGATGGCGGCTGAAACATGAGCTCACAGGCAGTGGCACGTGGAGGAATCCGCATGCGGACCAAAACCCGCGCCAAGGGCGGGCGGCAGCGCGCGCGTCGCAATCAGATCCTGCTGTGGGTCGGCGTGGTCGCGACGATCCTGTTCTGCCTGTTCCCGTTCTACTGGATCATCAACACGTCGCTGAAGACGGGCGCCGAGCTGTCGCAGGGCTCCCTGTTTCCACACCATCCGTCGCTGGACAACTACAGCTCGATCTTCAAGAACAGCGACTTCACCACGGCGCTGCGTACGAGCCTGATCGACGCCGGCGCGGCGACGCTGATCGCGCTGACGGTCGGCTCGTTCTGCGCCTACGCGCTGGCGCGTCTGCGGTTCCCGATGAAGTTCCTGCTGCTCGCGATCGTCTTGTCGATCTCGACGTTCCCACCGATCGCGATCGCGGCGCCGCTGTTCAAGCTGTGGACCGACATCGGCCTCTACAACACCTACATCGGGCTGATCCTGCCGTTCCTGACGTTCGTGCTGCCGCTGACGATCTACATCCTGACGTCGTTCTTCAGGGAGATCCCCAAGGAGCTCGAGGAGGCGGCGCTGGTCGACGGGGCCACGCACTTCCAGGCGTTCCGCAAGGTCGTGCTGCCGCTTGCGGCGCCCGGCCTCGTGACCGCGGGTCTGCTCGCGTTCATCTTCGCTTGGAATGAGTTCCTGCTCTCGATCACGCTGACGAGCGATCCCTCGCGGCGTCCGGTGTCGGCGGCGATCGCGTTCTTCACCGGGAGCTCGCAGTTCCAGATCCCGATCGGGACGATCAGCGCCGCGACGGTGACCATCACCGTGCCGCTGATCGTGCTGGTGGTGATCTTCCAGAAGCGGATCGTGGCCGGGTTGACGGCCGGCGCGCTGAAGGGCTGAAAAAACGACGGCTAGGGCGTGGCGGCCGATGGCCGCCCGTCCCAGCTGTGCTGCAGCGCGACCTGCGCGCCGATCGTCCACGCCTGCACGCGGTTGGCGATCGGGATCCGCCGCGGGCCGTCGTCGGTCACGGCGTAGAGCTCGGGCGCATCGCCGAGCGTCTGGAGGGCCGCGAGTACGCCCTGGCGGACCCGCTCGGCCTCGGTCTGGCGCCCACAGGCGCGCAGGCCGCCCCAGCCCAGCCACGAGTCAAACGGCCACGCAGCGCCGCGATGGTAGGCCTCGGGCGCGAACTGTGGGTGCTCGGAGGACAGCGTGCGCAGCCCGAACTCGGTGAGCACGTCTGAGCCGCACAACCGCTCGGCGTATGCCGCGCGCTGCGGTTCGGGCACGGCGTCGGCCCACAGCAGCCAGCCGAGCTGTGAGCCCGCACCCTGCACCCGCCGGCTGCCGTCGCTGATCGCCATCGTGTCGGGCGTGAACGCCTCACCGATCAGCTCGACGGTGCGGTCTGCGAGCGAATCCCAGCGCGGCTCGCCCGACAGGCGCGCGGTGGCGCGCAGCGCCGCGACCGCGGCCGCCTGCGTGTCGGCGTCTGCAAGCGGAGGCTCGGGCATCCTCCCTTCGGCATCGAGAATGCCGCCACCGTATGCCGCGAGCGGGTCGGTGGTGTCGCGCCAGCCCTGCTGGACTAGGCCACCAGAGGCCCGCCGGGGCCCGTGCCGGACCAGGCCCTCTCCGTGCTCGAGGGCGTGCTCGAGCCAACGCGCGGCCGCACGCCAGGCGCCTGACAGCTCCTTGGTCAGCGCCTCGTCGCCGAGCGCGTCGACCACGACCAGGAACCACGACGTCCCGTCGGCCGAGCCGTAATAACGCAGCTCGCCATTTCGAACCGGCCAGCCCATCTCCTCGAAGCGCTTCTCCGCCTGCGGGCGGTACTCGTGAACGATCTTGCCGGGCTCCTCGTCGGTGTCGGGATCGTCCGCGGTGCCCTGCAGCGCGGCCAGTGCTCGCAGCGTGGCCCGCGCGACGTCGGGCCGCTCGGGGAGGACCTGAAGCGAGGTGATCAGCGAGTCGCGCCCAAACAGCGCGTGGAAGCGGCCCGGGTCGTCACGGTCGATCGGTTGCGACGACGCGTATGGCCAGCCATCTGGCGAAAGCACCGCTTCAAGCGGCGTCACTGCGCGGCCCGAGCAAGCAGCGAAGCCTCGCCGGCCAGCGTCTGGCTCGTGGCCTGGGAGATCGTGACCGCGACGATCTCTCCGGGAGAGCCGAGTCCGGCGAAGTTGACGACTTTGTTGTGACGCGAGCGGCCGCGCAGGCGACTGGGATCGGTCCTTGAAGGTCCTTCTACGAGCACATCGAGCGTCCTACCCACAAAGCGCTGCGCGCGCTCATGAGCGCGGCGCTGGACGACCTCGACGAGGCGCTCCATCCGAGCGACCTTGGCCTCATGCGCGACCTGGTCAGGCAGCGTTGCGGCGTCGGTGCCGCGACGCGGCGAGTAGATGAACGTGAACGCGCCGTCGTAGCCGACCTGCTCGGCGACCTCGAGGGTCTGCTCGAAGTCTTCCTCGGTCTCGCCCGGGAAGCCGACGATGATGTCGGTCGTCAGCGCACAGTCGGGGACGTGCTCGCGGATCATTGCGACGCGATCGAGATAGCGCTCGCGCGTGTACGTGCGGCGCATCCGCTTGAGCACCGCGCTCGATCCGGACTGCAGCGGCAGATGGATGTGCTCGCACAGCGACGTCAGCTCGGCGTGCGCCTTGATCACGTCGGCGCGCATGTCCTTGGGGTGCGGGCTGGTGTAGCGGATGCGATCGATCCCGTCGATCTCGTCGAGTTGCGCGAGCAGCTCGGCGAACGAGGCGCGCGGTCGCAGGTCGCGTCCATATGAGTTGACGTTCTGGCCCAGCAGCGTCACCTCGCACACGCCGTCGTCGGCGAGGCGCCTCACCTCTTCGACGAGCTCGGCGGCGGGACGGCTGACCTCGCGACCGCGGGTGGAAGGCACGATGCAGTACGAGCACACGCAGTTGCAGCCGACGCTGATCTGCACCCACGCCTGGAACTCTCGCTCGCGCTTGGCGGGCAGGTGACCGGTGAAGCCCTCGAACTCGAAGAAGCCCTGCGCCGTCAGCGAGTCACTGGTCAGAAACTCGGCGAGCTTGTGCACCTGTCCGGGACCGAACGCGACGTCCACGAACGGGAAGCGCGCGAACACCTCCTCCTTGACCGACTGCGCCCAGCATCCCCCCACGCCTACGATCCGCTCGGGATCCTGGGACTTCAGCCGCTTCGCCTCTCCCAGATGGGCGATGAACCGATTGTCGGCGTTCTCGCGGATCGAGCAGGTGTTGAACAGGATCAGATCCGCCTGATCGCGGGTGTCGGACTCCTCGTACCCGAGCGACTCGAGCATGCCCTTCATTCGCTCGGAGTCGTGCTGGTTCATCTGACACCCGAACGTCGTGAGGTGGTATCGGCGCACTGCCGCTCAAGACTAGATGGTTGATTGCACGGCCGCGTGGGGGCCGGGGGATCCGGGGATCAAGCCGGTCTAGGACGCAGGGCGCCGCCAATACTGGAGGTATTGGCAAGCCCGAGGACGACGATCCGGCGCAGATCAGCCGGATTCATCCGGCACGCGCGGTCGTGGAATCAATCATCGGGCCGTCACGAAAACGCCGTGTAGCTGCAAGGAAACCGCGCCCACCCAGCCTCTGGGACGAAAAGGGCCCACCGGTGAGAAGCCTCTCGGCCTCACCGGTGGGCCCGCGGGATAGCTCCCGTCAGCTATGTACTACGAGCAGCTGGTTGCCCAGGTGCAAGCGTCGAATCCGTTGTGCGCGGCGTTGGGGCCAGACACGGAGCCGATCACGTTGCCGTTGGAGTCCGTCAGGTCGAGCGCTTCCGAGGCCTGGAGGTTCGCGTTGGCGCCGTTGACCGTCCCGCCGGTGAAGGCCGGGTTGGACAGGTTCGGCAGCGACGCAAACCCGGCGTTGGTACCGATCTCCAGCGGGGTCTCCTCGATCCACTCGGCGGTGGCGTGCGTGGACGTGTAGGGGACCGTCTGGGTGAACGACTCGTTGCGGGTGACGTCCTGCAGCGTGATCGTCCAGACGTTGGAGTCCGGAACGACCTCGGCGAGCGAAGCGTGCATGTGATCGCCGGGGGCCACGGTCATGTTCGTGATCGTGATCGACGGCGCGGGCACGAGCTCCCACCATGCCGAGTACGAGGCCTTGCCGGTGCTGTCGACGTCCTGCTCGGTTCCCGTCTGGATCAGCGTCGAGTCGCCGACGGTGCAACCGGAGTCGATGCAGCCGCCACCGATCCCGATCCAGTCGGATGAGGACTCGGCCTGACCGGACGTGTGCTGCGTCGCCGTCGGAACCGTCCAGTCACCGGTGATCGAGTTGAACAGCGTGTTGTTCTTCTCGAGAGTTCCTTGGTTGTATCCGAACCAGTTCGTACTGGTGTTCGTGTTCGCATGAAGTGCGCCGAGCTTCAGCAGCTGGCCATGTGAGGTCAGCTTGGCCGACGCCCCTGCCGCGGTAGCTGCGAATAGGGCTAGCGTGAGCAGCGTTGGTGCCACCACGCGCGCGATCGTGCGTATCCCCGCCTGCCTGTGGGCTTGACCCATCTGAATACCTTTCCGGCGACTGCGGGTCAAAGCCGCCGCCTCCCGTCGTTGTCCGACCCGCAGCGCGCTTATACCCGCATCAGCGGAGTATTGAACGTGCCGCGGCGCCCTACCGGGCGCCCTCGGGGGTCGGCTAGCGGGCGTATTCGACGGCCCTTGACTCCCGGATCACGGTCACCTTGATCTGGCCCGGGTACTCGAGCTCCTTCTCAATTTCGCGGGCGATCTCGTAGGACAGCAGCGTCGCCGCGTCGTCGTCGATCGCCCCCGGAGCGACCATCACGCGGATTTCACGGCCGGCCTGCATCGCGTAGACCTTGTCGACGCCCTTGTGGCGGCCGGCGAGCTGCTCGAGGTCGCGCAACCGCTTGACGTATTGCTCGAGCGACTCGCCTCTGGCTCCGGGACGCGCGCCGGAGAGCGCGTCGGCCGCTTGCACGATCACCGCCTCGATCGTCTGGGGCTCGACCTCGTTGTGGTGCGCCTCCATCGCGTGGGCGACGGCCTCTGTCTCGCCGTACTTGCGCGCGAGCTCGCCGCCGACGAGCGCGTGGGGACCCTCGATCTCGTGTGTCACCGACTTGCCGATGTCGTGCAGCAGGGCCGCGCGCCGCGCCGTCTTCGGGCTCGCACCGAGCTCGTCAGCCATCATCGCCGCGAGTCGCGCCACCTCGACCGAGTGCGCCAGGACGTTCTGCCCGTAGCTCGTGCGGAACTTCAACCGACCGAGCAGCTTGATCAGCTCCGGGTCCAGTCCCTGGACGCCGGCCTCGAACACGCTCTCCTCGCCGATCTCGACGATATGCGTCTCGAGCTCGGACTTGGCCTGGTAGTACATCTCCTCGATGCGGGCGGGGTGGATCCTCCCGTCCTGCAGCAGCTTCTCAAGCGTCTGCCTGGCGATCTCGCGGCGGACCCCGTCAAAGCCCGACAGGACCACTGCGCCCGGAGTGTCGTCGATGATGAAGTCGACGCCGGTGAGGTTCTCCAGCGCGCGGATGTTGCGTCCCTCACGCCCGATGATCCGCCCCTTCATGTCATCGGTCGAGAGGTGCACGACAGACACGGTGGTCTCGGCGGCGTGTCCGGCGGCGAGCCGCTGCATGCATACCGACAGGATGTTGCGCACGCGGCGTTCGGCGTCGCGCTTGGTCTCCTCCTCGATCTGCCGGATCAGCCTTGCGGCATCGTGACGGGCCTGGTCCTCGAGCTCCTTGAGCAGCAACTGCTTGGCGCGTGCCGCGGAGATGCCCGATACCCGCTCGAGCTCGCGCTCGAGGTCGTGTCGCGCTCCGATCGCCGCATCGCGTTCCTTGTCGAGCTCGGCGTCTCGGCGCGCGAGCTCGGCCTCGCGGCGCGCGATGCCGGCCTCGCGTTGGGCGAGCGATGCCGTGCGCTCTGGCAGCTCGACCTCGACCGCCTTGGCGCCCGCGGCGGCCTGGACGCCGGCCGCCGCGACACCGGCCCCGTGCACGCGGCCGTACAGCACAGCAGCGAGCACGATTCCCACCGCGATCAGCGCTGCGGCACCGATGATTTCCATGGTCGTTCCTCTCCTGGAGGCGCGGGCACGAAGGCCCGAACCTTCTTCACGTCATCCTTATGTCGGGAGCGACCGAGCGGCCCTTGCGAGTTCACGCAACGGATGCCGGACAGCGCGCAGATACGCGCGTCTTCAGGCGGCGGCTAGCTGGCGGGGTCTATGTCGGGTCGGGTGGTCCCGTGGCCCGGATGAGATTGCCGTCAACGCTGAGTCCGAAATCCAAGATCTACAAGATTTGCTGGTGTTTTGGTGGCCCGCAGGCCATTCGTTCGCTAGCAGCATCGTAGTACCGGCGGGCGGGCCGCGCAAACGACCCGCCGCCATGCAAACGTCTGTTCGCGATCAGCCCGCTACTGCTTGTTGACGGTGTACTTCGTCACACCCGCGCACTGGGCGTGCTCTTTACTGATCGTGCGGACCTCGGCCAGCTTGCCCTTGACCTGCTTGCTGAAGACCGTGCCTGTGATCTCGACCTGTGCCTTGGTGGTCGTCGAGTTGAATCGGCCGTCGAACTTGTGCTGGGAGTTGATCTTGATGGCCGGGAAGTTGAAGTCGTGGATCGCGTACTTGTGTCCGCTGGGACAGGTGTCCCGGATGTGGAACTGCAGGTGCGTCACCCGGCCATGGGCGACGGTGAACGAGATCGACTGCTTCTGATTGGTCTGACCGCTGAACGTGCCGGTCACCGCCGCGTAGGCGGCCGACGCGGCGACCAGCAGAAGAATCGTGGCTAGCCCCCCGGCCAGGGCGCGTGCGCTGCGCTTGCGAATCATGGAGCCTCCTTACGTGAAGCACCGGAAGCTAGCGTAAGTTGCGGTCGCGCGCCGCCAGTTTGTGTGGGATGACACGGTGTCAGCCAGCGCGGGCGTGCGCGGTCAGGGCATCCAACGCCAGCTCGGTGTCATAGCCCTTGCGCAACAGCACCGCGAGCGCCCGGTCGCGGTCGCGCCGCTCCCGCGGCGGCGACGGGAAGCGGCGGCGCAGGATCTCCAGGGCGCGCTCCATCTCGGAGCCGGCGCCGCCGTCGGCCTGGACTGCGGCATCGATCAGCTCGCGGTCGATCCCGCGCAGCTCGAGCGTGCCCCTGATCCGCTCGGTCCCCCACCCCTCCAGCGAGCGCTTGTCCTCGGCGAACACGCGCGCGTAACGGGCATCGTCGACGTAGCCTTGCTCGCGCAGCGTCGCGACCGCGTCCTGCACGGCGTCGGGCTCGACACCCTTGCCGGCGAGGTGCTTTCGGACCTCGCCCTCGGTCCGGTCGCGACGGTTCAGGTAGCGGTAGGCAAGCCCGAGCGGGTCTGGCGGTGGGGACTCGGGCACTGCCTCAGGCAGCTTGGCCGGCGGCCGCCGACTCGATGGCCTCGAGATCCGGCTCCTCGCGCGGCTCGATCGGCGTGACGCTGCCGCGGCCGAGCCCGAGTGCCGCGTAGACCTTGTCCTCGATCTCCTTGGCCACCTCGGGGTGGTCATCGAGGAACCCCTTGGCGTTGCCGCGTCCCTGTCCGAGCCGCTCGTCGCCATAGGAGAAGAACGATCCGGACTTCGTCACGATGTTGTGCTCGATCCCGTAGTCGAGCAGGCATCCGGAGGTCGAGATCCCCCGACCGAACTCGATGTCGAACTCGGCCTGCTTGAACGGCGCCGCGACCTTGTTCTTGACGACCTTCACGCGCACCCGGTTGCCGACCGCCTCGGTGCCATCCTTGAGCGTCTCGATCCGGCGGATGTCGAGGCGCTGGGATGAGTAGAACTTCAGCGCCCGGCCACCCGGCTGGGTCTCTGGCGAGCCGAACATCACGCCGACCTTCTCGCGGATCTGGTTGGTGAACACACACAGGGTCTGGGTCCGATTCAGATTGCCGGCGAGCTTGCGCATCGCCTGGGACATCATCCGGGCTTGGAGCCCCACCGTCTGATCGCCCATCTGGCCCTCGAGCTCGGACCGCGGGGTCAGTGCCGCAACCGAGTCCACGGCAATCAGGTCGACCGCGCCTGACCGGATCAGCATGTCGACGATTTCGAGCGCCTGCTCGCCGTAGTCGGGCTGGGATACGAGCAGCTCATCGATATCGACGCCGATCTCGCGGGCGTACAACGGGTCCATCGCATGCTCGGCGTCGACGAACGCGCACACACCGCCGAGCTTCTGCGCCTCGGCGAGCAGGTGGTAGACGAGCGTCGTCTTACCGGAGGACTCCGGGCCGAAGATCTCGACGATCCGCCCGCGCGGGACACCGCCGATCCCGAGCGCGATGTCGAGCGACAGTGCGCCGGTGGGAATCGCGTCGACCGCAACGCGCGCGCCGGGGTCTCCCATCCGCATGACCGTCCCCTTGCCGAACTGCCGCTCGATCTGAGACAGGGCACCCTGAAGGGCAGCTTGTCGCTTGGCGTCTGACTTTGCGTCGGACGTGGCGCCCGACCTAGCGCTGACCTTCTGCTGGTCGCTCATCTACTCACGGCTCCTTGTTCTCATGCGCTTTGAACCCTTCACGGTAAGCAGGGCGGCGGACGGAATGGCACGCTAGTCAGGCGGCCGAAACCGAACAAGACACGGTCGTCGCAAAACGGCTACGGAAGTGCCTCAATCCTGCTGGGCGCCGCGGACGGAGCCTCGCTTCCAAGGCGGCAAGTAGGCGATCGAGCGTTGGGATGTTTCCGCTCTGGGAGAACGGAAACGTCCCGTGCCAGATCGCGAATCGGTCGACTGGGATGTTTCCGTCGCGATCGGGCCCGGTCTCACGGATCCCAAAGCTCGCGCCCACGGTGATCCGGCGGGCGCCCGGGCACGTAGAGGCTGACAAAGACACGGCAGGCTGAGGCCTGCCGGCGACCGCGGAACCTGATCGAATGCACCCAGCCCTGTCCGTATTCAGAACCAACCGCCGAAACCGGCAGTCCGACATACGCGTCCTCGCCGACGAGGAGCTGATGCAGCTCGTCCGCGCCGGCGATGCGCGCGCGTTCGAGGTTGTGTTCGACCGGCACTCCGGAGCGGCTTTCTCGCTCGCCTACCGGATGTGCGGCCGCCAGGCGATGGCCGAGGACGTGGTGCAGGAGGCGTTCGTGTCGATGTGGCGCAGCGGCGCGCATTACGACGCGACTCGTGGCAGCGTGCGAACGTGGGTGCTGAGCGTGGTTCGCAATCGAACGATCGACGCGTTCCGCCGCGAGAGCGCCAAGGGCGGCCGCGACGTATTCGAGGAGGGCATCGCCGAGCGGATGCCGGCGCCCGAGCTCACCGACACCGAGGTCGAGCGCCGTGACGAAGCCCGGCAGGTCCGCAAGGCGCTCGTCGAGCTGCCACCCGACCAGCGCCAGGTGATCGAACTCGCGTACTTCGGCGGCTTCACGCACAGTCAGATCGCGGACATGCTCGAGTTGCCGAGCGGTACCGTGAAGGGGCGGATGCGCCTCGGCCTCACGAAGATGCGACTTGCCCTCGGCGACAGCCCCGAGGTGATGGTGTGACCGTGCAGGAGCCGATGCCCGGCAAGCACGATTGCGGCGCCGACGCCGCCGCCTACGTGCTCGGAGCGCTCGAGCCCGAGGAGGCCCAGGCGTTCAGCCGGCACCTCGACACGTGCGTCGTCTGCCGGGATGAGGTCGCGACCTTCCAGCACACCGCCAACGCGCTGGCGATGACGCCACCCCAGCATCGCGCCCCGCGCGGGCTCAAGCGCCGCGTGATCCGAGCAGTGCGCGAGAGCGATGCCGAGACCAAGGCCCAGGCAGCGCCGGCGCGGCGCTCGCGGTGGGGCGGCTCCGGCCTGTTCGCGGCCCGGCCGGCCATTGCCGCGCTGGGTGCGCTCGCGGTCGTCGTGGTCGTGATCGGAGCGATCGTCGTCAGCTCGAACGGATCGAATGGCACGCGCACGATCGCCGCCGCCGTCACCGGATCGCCCGGGACGGCACAGCTCAGCGTCAGCGGCGGCCACGGCCAGCTGGTGCTGCGCAACTTCCCACAGCCGACCGCGGGCCACATCTACGAGATGTGGGAGCTGCGCAGTGGCGCGAAGGCCCCCGCGCCGACCGGCACGCTGTTCAGCGTCAACTCAAGCGGCGCCGGCAACGTCGGCGTCCCCGGCGGCCTGCATGGGATCAGCAAGGTCCTGGTCACCCAGGAGCCCGCCGGCGGCAGCCTCACGCCGACGACCACGCCTGTGATCGTCGCCTCGCTGGACTGACGTCGCGCAAATCCGTCCCAACTCAGTGATCCGGATCGGGCCGGTGCTCGTAAGACGGTCAGCAACCCTCGACCGATCGGAGCACGATGGGACTCGACAATCCAATCCACCTCGTCATTCTGCTGGTGATCCTGCTGATGGTGTTCGGCGCCAAGCGGCTGCCGGAGATGGGACGCTCGCTCGGCAGCGGGCTTCGCGGCTTCAAGGAATCGATCAACGGCGACACGAGCACGATGGCGCGGATCGACGAGCAGAGCTCGGCCGCCCCGGAGACCACGCCGACCGCCTGATCGACCGATGCTTCGTCCCGTCTCGCACGATGACGAGCTGACCACGGTCGGCCACCTCGAGGAGCTTCGCCGCAGGCTGCTCGTGTCGCTGGCCGTGGTGGCTGCGGCGTTTGCCGTTTGCTTCTGGCACAACCACCGGCTGCTGCATCTGATCAACGCGCCGCTGGCGCATCAGACCCAGCAGCAGGTGCGAGACGGGCATGGCCCGCTGGGGGCAACCTACACGGTGGCGCAGAGCGCGCGCGATGTCGCCGTGCAGCTGCACAAGGTAGTGGGCCTGCTGGGCACCCAAGCCAAGCAGGCCCCGGTGCAGGCCGCGTTCCTGCTGATGCAGCTCTACGCGTTCCTGGTCCCGGCGTTCGAGCCCGAGCAGCAACGCCGGGTCAAGCCGCTGACGCTCGCGGTACCCGGGCTGTTCATCACCGGCGTGGCGTTCGGCTACTTCGTCGTCCTGCCGGCGGCCGTGCGCTTCTTTCAGAACTTCAACTCAGACCAGTTCAACGTGCTGGTGCAAGCCAGCCAGTACTACAAGTTCGCCGCGACCACGATGCTGGCGATGGGCCTGCTGTTCCAGGTCCCGATCGCGATCATCGCGGTCACCCGCGCGGGCATCGTCACCCCGCGCCAGCTGCGCCGCAACCGCCGCTATGCCGTCGGCGCGTGCGCCGCGCTCGCGGCGTTCCTGCCCGGCGACGCGATCACGATGCTGCTCGAGACGCTGCCGCTGTACCTGCTGTTCGAGCTTGGCGTGCTGCTGGCTGATATCGCCGACCGGCGGGCACGCAAGCGGGCACTGCTACCCGGGGCCGTGGCCTGGGAGCAGTGACGGGCGCGGCGGGGCTCCTCTCCCCGGGGAGCCCCGCCGTGGGACCTCGCCTTGGGTTTGTCGGGGCTCGAACGTCAACGACATTCATTGAAGAGAGGGATGGGAGGGGGTGCATAGCACGACAATCGGCACGAGATCCGCGAAGTGATCCGTACCAGGCACCTATACGGTGCTCCACACGACACGCGCGGACCGAATCGGCGCGGTTGTCGCGTTATGCACCCTCAGGCGGCCCCGAAACCCACGCCATCCCGCTTACTCAATGGGCCGTTGAAGTTTCAACCGACGCCAACCCCTCATACCTGGCCCCCGCACTCGACAGCCGCGAGCGAAACAAGGTGACGGTGGACCCGGAGAACGACAGCTCACCGGACAACCCGGGCAGCTCAGAACCTCGTCGCACGCGAGCCCCCCTCCCCACCCGTGCAACTGTCACGTGCGCCAGGAACGCTCGCTTCTCCGGCGTGTACCAGCCGCCCCCGGCGAGGGCCTCCGACAACGCCGCCTGCACGGCGCCCAGCCGTCCCCCGGCGTCGAACAGCTCCACGGCCAGCACGCCAGGGCGCCGCGGAGGCAGCCAGATACCGCGACGAACGCTCAGCGACGCCGCAGGCATCCCGCGGGCAACCCCACATGCGGCCGCGACCGCATCCACCGACGCAAGCTCGACCGACCCCAGGAAGCACAGAGTCACGTGGAGGCTCTCAGCCGCCACCGCCCGCAGCCCCGGTACCTCGGCGACGACCCCGTCGCGCCACAGCGCCAGCCGGTCCCGCACCCCCCTCGGCAGCTCGAGCGCGACAAACAGGCGCGCCCGCTCCCCCGAGGCACTCACGACGGCTCGGCGACCTCGTCGGCGTCCGCGTCGACGCCCGCTCCGGGCAGCAGGACCTCGCCCTCGCCCTTGAGCAGCCGACGGAGCAGGTGCATGGCGACCGTGGTCGAGCGATCGCGGACGTCGGCACGGTCGCCCGGCAGCCGCGTAGCTCGCGTGATCCGCCGCCCATCGCGCGAGCTGACCGAGAAGCACACCGTGCCCACGGGCTTCTCCTTGGTGCCGCCGTCGGGCCCTGCGATCCCGGTGATACCGATCCCGATCTCGGCGCCGAAGCGCTCGGCAGCGCCGTCGGCAAGTGCCTCGGCGACCTCCGTCGAGACCGCGCCGAAGCGCGCGATCAGCTCGGCGTCCACGCCGACGTGCTCGATCTTGGCGTCGTTCGAGTACGCAACCACACCGCCGAGGAAGTACGCCGACGACCCTCCGCGGTCGGTCAGCCGCGCCGACATCATGCCGCCGGTACACGATTCGGCGACCGCAACGGTGCGGCCCGACAGCAGTGCGATCACCTGGTCGTCGACGGTCGAGCCGTCCTCTGAGAACAGCGTGTCGCTGTGACGG
>DASYFZ010000135.1:0-5012 GCA_036000295.1 Solirubrobacteraceae bacterium | reverse complement strand
GGCACGATCGTCGGCTACCAGGTCCACTCAGATCCGCTCGAGCTGTGCTTCTACGCGCTTGCAGGGGGCGCGATCCTCTACGTCGTCGGGGAGATCTGGACCGCCGTGCGGCGCTACGGCCATCGCACGCTCGGCCTGTACTTCCTCGCCTTCGGCTTTCTGATCGGCGTAGCGACGGATCTGATCGTCACATACGGCGGCGGCTGAGCTTCACGCGCCGGCCCGCTTCGCCGACAATCCCCCGGCCACCGCTGCGACGCAGCCTGACCGAGGAGGACGATCGTGCGCAAGCTTGCACTGGCCGGCATCGCCGGGATGCTCATCGGAGGAGCGGCTGTCGCCGCGGCGGCTTCGTCGGCGGTCCGCGCGGTCGGCGTTTCCTTCTCGCGCGACCGCCTCTCCGCCGGGTCGCCGCGCCACCCTCAGGGCGTGAAGCTGACCACCGCCCTGAGCTGGGAGGGGCTGACACCCGGGAACGCGCCGACGATCAACAAGATCGATCTGTGGTTTCCGACGGGTACCCGCTACAACGGCGCGAGCTACCCGTCGTGCTCCTACGCGCGCCTGAACGCCGCAGGCCCCTCGGCCTGTCCCAAGGACTCGATCATGGGATCGGGAGTCGCCACGGCGTTTGCCGACACGGTCGTGACGCGCCCGCGAATCACGGTCGTCAACGGCGGCAGTGATCGCGTGTACTTCTACACGGTGCTGAACAACCCCGCGCGGGTGCAGGTGCCGGTGATCGGTCAGCTCACCCGCTTGCCGGGCAAGTTCGCCTACCACCTGAGCGCCACGATCCCGCCGCGCCTGCTGGTCGTCGCCGGCGTCCCGATCAGGTTCACCGCCTTGCAGGTCAGCGCGGGGAGGGGGACCTGGCTCGCGATAACGGCGCCGCCCTCCGGCATCAAGATCGTCACCTCGTTCAGCGACGGCACGAAGATCACGGGCATGGTGGGCGTACAGAACATCTGACACTTCAGGCGCCCCGGCTCCACGCTGACGATGATCGCGCTGCGGCGCGGGCGCGAATTGGCGATCGCCGCCACCGCGCTGCTGCCGCTCAGCCACGCATTGACCGGCGGCCTGCGCCCGCACGTGCCGGCCCGTCCGCTCGCGGCGATCCTGCGGATCTCTGCGCTGCTGGCGGGTCGCGCTGGCCGTGCCAACGCGGCCTGCGCTCCGGGCGCGGCCGATCGAGGCGATCGGCGTCCGCGTGTAAGTCAGGCGACCGGTGCGAGCGGGCCGCACGCGGCCAGGTCGTCGGCGAGGCGATGGGCGCGCTCCTCGCTCCAGCGGCCTGAGTCGACGAGGTTGTCGATGACGCCGCGGGCCTCGCGGGTCGCGACCGCTGCGGCGTCGTCGGCCATGTTCTCAGTGAAGAGCAGCGTGTCGGCTGCTTCTCTGAGGCGATCCACCTCATCGTCGAGCAGCTTTGCCGGGCCGAGTTCGGCGAGCGTCTGCATTACCCGCCCGTATGCCTGGGAACGGTCTGAGGTCATGTAGCCGAGTCTAGCGAGCGTGCGTTCGTCCCAATGAAGGCTCGTCGCTCGCCCGCGCCGTTGTCGCCGCTATGCCGCTGCTTGAAACTTCGTGAGCCCGGCGATCGCCAGGCGCCGTGCGCACATCCGTAAGACGTGTCTGCTGGTTTCGAGCGGAACAGCATCACCCCAAGCAGCGGCAGCATCGGCGGCCTCCGCCAGCAGCTCATTGATCAGGTCCGGCGGAGGTTTCGCATCAATCAGGCAGCGCAGGCCGAAGCCGATGTGCCAGCGCTCGTCAAGGTCGACTCGTCGCACGCCCTCACGCACGCCGGGGAGGGCACCGTCCTCGAGGTCCTCGAGCAGCGCCCGTTGCCCGGAAGCGAACACGATGCCCTCGAGCAGCATGTGGTAGAGGCTCACGCCATTCTCGAGCGACGTACGACCTGCCGCGAGCTCGGTCGCAATCGCCGGAAGCCGTACCTCGAACAGCTCAAGCAGCTCGGGCGTCACGTGCTCACGCGCCGCGGCGCGGCGCTCGGCCGCGGTTGCGCCGGGCAGCCCGAGCACCTCGGCAGCGACCCGGTCGAACAGCAGCGCGTGTCGTTGTTCGTCGCGGCGTTGCAGGAAGAAAACCCAGGCCACCAGGGTGTCGTCGGTGGCCCCGGTGAACGGCGTGAGATGCTCTGACACGGCTTCCTCGGCCACACAGAAGCCGGCGAGTAGCGTCGTCAGGCGCTGCCGCCGATCCGACTCCAGCGCTGGCCATGCAAGAGCGTCGGCGGCGAGGTCGATCACCGTCGCATCCCACTGCAGCCGGGCGACGATGTGAGAGAAGGAGCTCAGCGGCGCGAACAGTCGGTGCCGCTCCTTCCGGGGCAGGAAGTCATCCGCCTGTGCGCCGCAGATCGGGCAGGTTCCGTCAGTGCCTGCCTGGGCAGGATCGATCATGTTCCAGCACCGCCGACACCGCACGGACTGCTGCTCAGCCATTAGCGCGAAGATACCAATCCGATGTTCGAGGCCCGAACGCGCCGCGCTCTGCGGCCACTCCGTGCTCCTGCTGTTTGACATCGACGGGACGCTGCTTGAAGGCACCCGGCAGGCGGTCGGCGAGGCGATGCTTGCCGCGCTCCGAGAGGTCCACGGAATCGACGTCGGCGTGATCCGGACGCGGATTGACACCGACGGCCGGACCGATGGCGAGATCGCGCGCGCGATCCTTGGCGCGGCGGGGGTCCCGAGCGACCGGATCGACGCCCGTGCCGAACGTGTGCGCGAGAGTTGCTTCCGGACCGCCGCGCGGCTGTTGCCGGACGACCTGTCCGGCGCGGTGCTTCCCGGCGTGCGGGAGTTGCTCGAGTGGCTCATCGAGCAGGACGGGCTGAAGCTCGGCTTGCTGACCGGGAATTACGAGTCGATCGCGCGGCTGAAGCTGGCACGAGCTGGTATTGGCGGAGTATTTCCCGCTGGGCAGGGAGCGTTCGGCTCTGACGCTGAAGATCGCGCAGCCCTGCCTGGCATCGCCAGGCGACGCGCCGGAACCACACACGCGCCGTACCCCGCTCGCGACACCATCGTGATCGGCGATACACCGCGGGACATCGCTTGTGCGCGGGCCGACGGGGTCCGCTGCATCGCGGTCGCGACCGGTTCGTTTACGAGCGAGGCACTCGCGGCCGCCGACGACGTTGCGCGCGACGCCGTCGATCTGCGCCGGATCTTGGCGGATCTTGGGCCTGGCCTTCCCACGCCTGAGGATCGATCCGGGAGCCGATCGCGGCGGTAAGCGGGCTCGCCTTCAGCAGCGCCTCCTCGAACTCCTGCTCGGCATCGGAACCGGCGACGATCCCGCCTCCGGCGCCCAGCCAGAGGCGGTCGCCCAGCTGCTCGAAGGTGCGGATGGCGACGTTGAGCTCAAGCCCCGTGACAGGGCTCGCGAAGCCGACCGCTCCGGTGTAGACCTCTCGCCCGGTCGGCTCTAGCTCGGAGATCACGCGCATCGCCTGGACCTTCGGCGCCCCGGTGACGGAGCCGGGCGGGAACGTGGCGTAGAGCAGCTCTTTGTTGCCCACTCCCGGGCGCAGACGGCCCCGGACCTTCGAGACGAGATGCCACACGCCCGGGTGCGGCTCAGCGTCCGGAAGGGCAGGGGCCACGATCGTCCCGTAGGAGCAGACTCGGCCAAGATCGTTTCGCATCAAATCCACGATCATCACGTGCTCCGCGGCATCCTTCACGGACCGCCGAAGCGCGGCCAGCGCTTGCTGCGCAACGGCCTCGTCGTCGAGGCGCTTGATCGTGCCCTTGATCGGCCCGGTCACAACGGCATCGCCAACGCGGTGAAGGAACAGCTCCGGTGACAGGCTGGCGATCCCGCCCCAGGCCGTCTGAAAGGCGCCGCCGCGGGCGGGCCAGATGTGATCCAGCGCGTGCGCATAGAGCTCGGTGACTGAGCCTCCCCACCGAGTCTCGAGTCGCAGGCAGATGTTCGCCTGGTAGATCTCACCGTCGAAGATGCGTTCACGGCACTCGTCGACGGCAGCCATGTGCCTGCTCTTGTGGACGTAGCTCAGCCGAAACGGCGCGGGCGCAGCGTACGGTTGCGGCGAGCGCTGACGTTCGGCGAGGCGCGCGCGCAAATAATCGAGGCGGCGACGGATTCGATCGTCCGCCCCTGTACCCACAAGCGCCTCGAACCACCACTGTCCCGATCGGTCGAGATGCAGCACATGGTCGTAATAGGCCAGGTGAAACGAGGGGAGTGGCGCCGGTCGCGGCGGTCCCTCGGGGAGATCCTCGACGCGACGCCCCAGGCGATAGCCCAGCCAGCCGAACCAGCCGCCGCCGACCGCCCCATCCGGATGCGCCTGCTTGTCGACGGCTGGCAACACGTCGAGCAATGCAAACGGGTCGGCCTTGGCATCGGCGACCGTCAGCGGGGCCGAGCCGAGGACCGCTCCACCACCGGCCCAGTCGCCGGTCAGTGCGAACGGCAGCGGCTCATCGGCGAGCGCGCGTAGAACGTCCTGCGGTGCCAGCGGGCATTCGAGAGGCACCCGTTCCAGCTTCGCCGACGCAGCGATCGCGTGCATCGCACCCTGCGGTCAGACGCGCACCGGCGGCTTCATCGCGCGGTAGGTGAAGTCGCTGGCCTCTGTCGAATCGCGCGCGGCAACTACGCGATCGTGGTGCGGCGAGAACCGGCAGACCGGATCCGTAGCAGTCGCGTCGCCTGCGAGCCGCAATGCCTGGCAGCGACACCCTCCCCAGTCAAGCTCCTGCCGTTCCAGGGGACAGGTGCGGCAGGGCTCCTGCATCCAGTCTGTCCCGCGAAACCGCGCGAAAGCGTCGGACTCGCTCCAGATCCACTCGAGCGAATGCTGGCGGACGTTGGCGAACTCCAGGCCCGGAATCGTCGACGCCGCCTGACAGGGCATGACGTCGCCGTTGGGAGCGATCACCATCGCCGTGCGCCCCCAGCCTCCCATGCACGGCTTCGGGAGATCCTCGTAGAAGTCCGGGAGGACCCAG
>DASYFZ010000130.1:0-3397 GCA_036000295.1 Solirubrobacteraceae bacterium | reverse complement strand
AAGGTCAGCGCGAGGTGCGCGCCGCGCTTGGTTGCGGCGACCGCGTGGATCTCGTCGACGATGCACCAGCGCGCGCCGTCGAACAGCTCCTGCGCGCGGCTGGTCAGCATCAGATACAGCGACTCCGGCGTCGTGATGAGGATGTCAGGAGGCTCGCGCAGCATCGCCTGGCGCTCGCGCTGGGGCGTGTCCCCCGTGCGGACGGCGACGCGCAGGTCGGCGCCGATCCCGCGCAGGGGCGTGCGCAGGTTGCGGTCGATGTCGTAGGACAGGGCCTTCAGCGGCGACACGTAGACGAGCCCGATGCGCCGGTCGCCGTCGCGCGGCTCGGACGCCAATCGGTCGATCGCCCACAGGAACGACGCGAGCGTCTTTCCCGATCCGGTCGGCGCCGAGATCAGGACGTGCTCGCCGGATGCGATCGCCGGCCACGCCTGGGCCTGGGCGGGCGTGGGCTCCGCGAAAGCCCCTATGAACCAGTCGCGTGTAGCGGCGCTGAAGTCAGACAAGGGCATGCATGTGAGGTTACGACGGATCCATGAAGGCGACCGCCGGACCGAGGCCAGCTCTTGACCGCAATGGCGCGATCCGCCGACCGGGCTGAACGGCCGGCCGGATCTCCCTCAGCAGGTCGCCAAGGCGTTCAGCGAGCGCGTCGAGATCGGACACGATCACGACCAGGCCCCAAAAGCGCGTGGGCCCCTCGGATGCTTGAACGATCTCCATGATCGCCGGGCCGAGGCGTCGAAACCCCTGGCGGGCGCCGTTGCGCTCAGCCTCGCGTCGCAACGGCATCCCTGCGGCCGCAACCGCGCCGGCGGTGCCGTCGAAGTCGGGGGTCAGGATCACGACGTGGTCGATCGCCACCGCGCCGTTGGGATGCCCGGGGTCGTCGTGGCCCCGCCGCTCGCCCCGTCCCTCGCGGCCGACTGACTGGTCAATCACCCGTGTGGGCAAGCCGTCGATCGAGCTGGTCTCGTCGATCCCGCGCAGCGTCCACGCGACGATCCCGTCACCGTCGGCCCCGAGCCTCAGCGACACGCCGCCCAGCTCGACCACCTGGTCGGGCGAGACGCTGAACCCGAGGGCCTCCCAGCGCTCCGGCGGATCGGCGATCTCCAGAGCGACGAGCTCGGGACGGGTCGAGCTCGTGATCAATCGACCAGCAGCACGAGCTTGCCGCGAACGTGCCCACGCTGGCTGAGCTCGTGCGCCTCAGCGATCCGCTCGAGCGGAAAGGTCCCAGAGACGGGCAGCGCGAACTCGCCGGCCTCGATCAGATCGCCGATCTCGCGCAGCGCGTGCACGGCGCGCGCGGTGCCCATCCCGCCGCTGAACTCCACGCCGGTCTCCTGGGCGCCGAGGAAGTCCGCGATCGTGACCACCCGGGCCGGGCTGACGGTGAGCTCGACGAGCGCCGGCAGCGCGCCGACCCCCGCCGCGTCGAGCGCGGCGTCGACGCCGCCGGGCGCGAGCTCTCCGACGCGTTGCTCGAGGCCGTCGCCGTACGTGGTCGGCTCGGCGCCGAGTGAGCGCAGGTAGTCGTGGTTGTTCTCGCTAGCCGTGCCGATCACCCGCGCGCCGCGCGCTCGCGCGATTTGGACCGCCGCGCTGCCCACGCCGCCGGCCGCGCCATTGATCAGCACCGTCGTGCCCGATCCGACGCCGAGCACGTCGAGGGTGCGGACCGCGGTCTCGACGGCGACCGGGAGCGCGGCGGCGGCCGCGAAGTCAAGCGACGGTGGGATCGGGGCGTAGTCCGAAGCCAGCGCGAGCTGCGCCGCGCCCCCACCTCCCGCAGCGAAGCCGAAGACCTCGTCACCCGGCTTGGCGTCGGACACGCCGTCGCCGACCTCGTCGATGACGCCCGCGACCTCGCGGCCCGTCGTCTGCGGCAGGTCGCCACCCATGGCGCCGCTGCGCACCTTCCAATCGATCGGGTTGATGCCCACGGCGCGCACCGCGATCCGGACCTGACCCGCGTCGGGATGTGGATCGGGCAGCTCGACGATCTCCAACACGTCGGGGCCGCCGAACTGGCTGAATTGGACCGCCTTCATTGCGCTGCCCAAAGGCTACGCGAGCGAGCCGGCGAGCTCCCGGGCGTTGGCGAACACAGCGTCGATCATCTCCTCGGTCAGCCGGCCCGTGAACGTGTTCTGCTGACTCGGGTGGTAGCACCCGAGCAGCGTCCACCCGTCGAGCTGCACAGAGGCGCCGTGGCCGAACCGCGGACGCGGCCTGGGCGTCTCGATGCCGAGCGCGGCGAGCGCACGAAACGCGACCTCCCACGCGAACCCGCCGAGGCATACGATCACCGCAACGCGCTCGAGCAGCGACAGTTCGCGCACCAGATAGGGCATACAGTTGTCGCGCTCGGCAGGCAGCGGACGGTTGGCGGGCGGCGCGCACCGCACGGCCGCCGTAACGAAGCAGTCGTGCAACGTCAGTCCGTCGTCGCGGGACACCGACGTGGGTTGGTTGGCAAAGCCGGTCCGCCACAGCGAACCGAACAGCCAGTCGCCCGAACGGTCGCCGGTGAAGATCCGGCCGGTGCGGTTTCCGCCGTGCGCCGCCGGAGCCAGCCCGAGGATCAGCACCCGCGCCGCGGGATCACCGAAGCCCGGTAGCGGACGCCCCCAATACTCCTCGGAGGCAAACGAGGCGCGCCGCTCGCACGCAACCTGCTCGCGCCACTGCACGAGCCGCGGGCAGCGGCGGCAGTTGACGACTTCGCGCTCGAGCGCCTCCAGCTCGGCCTGGCTCACGAACGGCCGGGCGCCAGGAGCCCGCCGATCATCCGGTCGATCACCGGGGCCAACGCAATCACGTGCTCGGGCTCCCGTAACCGCACCTGGCGCGACACCAGCTCGATGATCGCTCCGACGGCCGCGAACGAGTCGTACGGTGAGGCGAACCGCGCGATCAATCCCCGCCGCGCGGCCTCAGCGTTCTCGGCGTCGAGGATGTCGGCGAACTGCTGAATCATCTGGTCGCGTCGGCGCGACGCGGCGGGCCCGGCGCCGATGATCTCCACGAGCAGCGTCTGCGCGTACTCCGGGTGCTCTGCGACGGTCGTCAAGAACGCGGCCGTGGCCGCCTTCATCCGCAGGCGCGCGTCGGGGCCGGCGCCGCGCGCGGCTTCGCTCATCGCCTGGACGATCTCCATCGCGGCGGTGTCGAACAGGGCGAGGATGCACTCCTCCTTGTTGGAGAAGTGCTCGTAGAACGTCGCCTTCGACATGCCCGCCTGGCGGCTGATCGTCTCCGAGCTGGCGCCCGCGAACCCGACGCGCGCAAACTCCTCGGCGGCCGCCTGCAGCAGCCGCTGGCGCTGGAGCGGCAGGCGCACCTCGAGCGGCGGCGCGTGGCGACCGCGGGCGGATGGGATTGCGGA
>DASYFZ010000008.1:0-5657 GCA_036000295.1 Solirubrobacteraceae bacterium | reverse complement strand
ACGCTTGACGCGTTCGGCGCCCACGACGGCAACGAGGCGGGAAAACAGCTGGATCAGGCTGCGTCGCGACCGAGGCGCTCGCTGAGTTGCTCCCGCGCATGCGGGCCGTCGAGGTCGAGCTTTCGGTAGATGTGCCCGAGGTGTGTCCCGATCGTCTTGGCGGTCACAAACAGGGCCTCGGCGATCTCGCGGTTGGTGAGGCCGCCCGCGGCCATCTCGGCGACGCGGCGCTCCGACGGGGTCAGGGCGCCGGGACCCGACATTCGCTCGCGCCGCGGGTGCGCTCCGGTGGCCAGCAGCTCCTCTCGAGCACGCTGGGCCAGCAGCGTGGCATCACAGCGCTGAGCGAGCTCGAGCGCCCCACGCAGGGGATCACGCGCGGCGCTGCGCTGTCCGGCGCGCCGCTGCGCCGAGCCCAGATCGCACAGAGCCCGCGCCAGCTCGAGGCAGGCCGGCGAGTCCCGCAGAACAGCGACCGCCTCGTCCAGTAGCGCGATCCCGGCGTCGCCTCCCTCGAGGACCCCACGAGCTCGCAGCGCAACGCCGATCCCGCGCGGCTGCCCGAGCTCTCGGGCCCGCACGAGCTCGCCGTCGGCCAGCTCGCGCGCCTGCTCGGGGTCCTCGCGCGCCAGCGCAAGGGCGAGCTCCGAGCGCCACGGCACGTAGCTGGGGTTGTTGACGATCACGCTCTCGCCGGTCGCGCGCAAGTCGGCGATCGCCTCCGCGCGACGGCCCTGGGCGAGGTGCAGCCGGCCGCGGGCCAGGAGCGCGTGCAGCGTCGCGGCGCTGCCGAGCGCCGACTCGATCCGGCCCTGTGCGAGCGCTCGGTCGGCCGCTTCGAGCTCGCCGCGCTCGACGAGGGCATGTACCAGGAACGCAGTCGACCAGATCCTCGTCCACAGCACCTCGTGCCGGTTTGCCAACTCGAGTGTGGTCCGCGCATCCGATTCCGCCTGCGGCAGGTCACCTCGCCGCAGCGCCAGCAGCGACCCCCATGTGAGTGCGGCGAGGTGCGCCTCGATCGAGCCGCGGGCGCGCGCATCGGCGCGAACGTCGGCGATCAGCGCCTCGGCACGCTCGATCTCGTCGGCCAGCACGAGGACCGCGGTCGCGTAGCCGACGATCGGCGAGCTCGCCGTCTGCCGGGCAACGAAGCGTCCGCCGTCAAGGCCCCGGTCGACCAGCTCGCGCCAGTCACCGCCGTACGGTCCCGACTGCGCGCGCCAACACGCCTCGAAGATCAGCAGTGCGTTGCCGGCCGGACCGGCCGCCTCCGCAAGCTCGTGCAGTGACGGCAGGCGCGGGACGACCTCGCCGACGAGCCGGCGGTCGACCGACGCCGTGGCGACACGCAGCGTCTCGAGCGTTGCCCGCAGCGCCGGATCGGCATCGTCTGGGAGCTCGTCGATCGTGTGGGCGAGCAGCGCGTATCCCTCGAGCGGCTGGCCGACCCACACCAGCAGCGATCCGAGCTGCGTGGCGATCCTGGCTCGGATGAACGGGTTGTCGCTCAGCTTCAGCGCCTCGCTCAGGTGCCCCGCGGCGGCCGGATCGCGCGCCAGTGCCTCCGCCTCACCGAGCTCGCCGAGAACCGCGCCGCGCAGCTCAGGCGGCGGCGGCTCAGTCAGCGCGCGACGCAGCAAGCGAACGGCCGAAGGCGGCGCGCCGTCGGCCAGCGCCTCGCGGGCGGCGTCCCGCAGGGCGGCGACGACAGCTGGGTCGTCAGCGGGCTCGCTGCGCAGCAGGTGGGCGCCGGCGAGCGTGCTGCGAGGTCCTTCCTCGGCAAGCAGCAGGCCGGCACGGCGATGGCTGTCGGCGCGCGTCGCGGGCAGGATCCCCTCGTACACGGCCCGGCGCAGGAGCGGATGCACGAACGTCAGCGGACCCTCCGCGGCGAGGATCTCGGCCGAGATCAGTCGGTCGGCGGCGACCCGGGCGCGCTCCTGGTCGAGACCCGCCAGCGCCGCGGCCTGTCGCAGCGACGCGCTCTCGAGCACGGCCACCGATCGCGCCAGCAGGCTGGCGTCTGCGCCCAGCCGCGCCAGCCGTGCGACCACGGCGTGCGAAACCGCCTCTGGACGCACGCCCTGGACCCGGGCGGCATTGGCGGCGACGGGCTCGATCCGTTCGGCGTCGAGCACGCGGATCAGCTCTCGCAGCAGGAACGGATTGCCGGCACTCGCGTGGGCACACGCCGAGCAGAACTCGGCGTCGGCGCTCTCCCCGAGCGCCGACCGCACGAGCCTGGCCACGGCTGCGTCGCTCAGCGAGTCGGGCGTCACCAGGATCGCCCCGGGCTCGTTGCGCAGGGTGGTGAGTACCTCGCGGCTCGCGGTCGGCTCGCCCTCGCGCGCGGTCAGCGCGACCAGCACACCGAGCTCCTCGCACCGCGCACTCAGGTACGCCAGGAAGCGCAGAGACGAAGTGTCGGCCCAGTGCGCGTCGTCGACGGCGATCATCACCGGCCCGATATCGGTGAGGTTGTTCGTCAGCCAGTAGAGGCCGTGGACGAGCGTGAAGCTGAGGTCTCCCGCCGGCCGTCCGCCGGCCGTCGCGGCGGCGCTGCCCGAATCCTCGATGTAGCGGCCGCCGGCCGCTGCCACCGGCGCGAGGTCGAACAACGGGCTCGCGAGTGCCGCCGCGCCCCGAAACAGGGAAGGCCGCGTCTCGGGATCGGCGCGGTCGAGCGGACCCTCGAAAAGCTGGCGGACGACCCCGAACGCAAACTCCTGCTCGAGGTCTGAAGCACGGGCGCGCAGCACCTGCATCCCGGCCTGCTCGCCAAGCTCGCGTGCCGCCTGCAGCAGTGCGGTCTTTCCCAGGCCCGCGGGCCCGGTGATCATCACCAGCCGCCCGGTGCGGTCCGACACCGTTGTCCGGATGGTCTCCGCGAGGCGCTCGAGCTGCGACTCCCGCTCGAGCAACACAGGGGTCAGCGCCCCCGGTGCAGCTGGTGCGGCGCTGTGTTCTTCGGCGAGCGACACGAATCCTCGCGCCGCCAGTCTACGTCAACCTAGGCGCGTTCCAGTCCTCGGCCGGCGCGAGCGCGACCAGCCCGCTCGGGTTGATCATCGGATGCGTGCGGTAGTAGTGCGCGCGGATCTCGTCGAAATAGACGGTCTCCGCTACACCGGGCCACTGGTAGAGGTCCCGGGCGTACGGCCACAGATGCTCGTATTCGATGAGCTTGCGAACCGAGCACTTGAAGTGGATCTGGTACACGGCGTCGAAGCGCACGAGCGTGGGGAACAGTCGCCAGTCGGTCTCGACCGGGACCTCGCCGAACAGAAACCGGCGGTCCGACAGCCGTGCGTCGAGCATGTCCAGCGTCTCGAACAGGGCCGTGACTTCGCTCTCGTAGACGTCCTGCCGGCGCGCGAACCCGGCCTTGTAGACCGCGTTGTTGACGTTGTCGTAGATGCGATCGTTGAGCGCGTCGATCTCATCGCGCGACTCCTCCGGGCAGAGCTCGACCGGATGGGCCGCAAACGGCGCGAACACGGTGGCGAGCATCCTGAGGATGTCCGACGACTCGTTGGAGACGATCACGCCCGAGTGCTTGTCCCACAGCACGGGGACCGTGACGCGCGCGTCGTACCTGGGCTCAGTGGCCGCGTAGGCGCGCGCGAGGAAATCGAACCCGTTGATCGAGTCGACGTACTCACCCCCGGTGAACGCCCAGCCGGTGTCGTTGTCGCGGATCGGATCGACGAGCGACACGCCGATCGCGTCTTCGAGGCCCATCAGCATTCGCGCGATGATCGTCCGGTGCGCCCACGGACACGCGCGGGCCACGTACAGGTGGTAGCGATCGGCTTGCGCCGGGAACTCGGTCGAGCCATCGTCGGTGACCCAGCGGCGAAACCTGCTCTCCTGGCGCCGGAAGGCGCCGTTGGACTGTTCGCGCGCCAGCGGATCGGTGGCTGTGGCACCTGATTCCCGCACCAACTGGACTCTAACGAGCGGCTAGCTCAGCCCCGCCGGTCGGGGTCGACGCGGGTCTGCGATTTCTGGTGGAACGTTCCGGTGGGGCCTACTAGGCTGCAAACGATGAGCGACCAAGCAGACAAAGCCTCCCGGTTCCTGGCGCTTCACCGGCCGGGCGAGCCGCTGCTTCTACCCAACCCCTGGGATGCAGGCTCAGCCAAGATCCTCGCCTCGCTCGGCTATCAGGCGCTCGCCACCACCAGCAGCGGCCATGCCGCGACGTTAGGCCGACTCGACGGCTCGGTGTCGCGAGACGAGGCGATCGCGCACGCGGCGGAGATCGTGGCCGCGACTCCGCTGCCGGTGTCGGCCGACCTCGAGAACGGGTTTGCCGACTACCCCGAAGGTGTCGCAGAGACGATCGAACTGGCGCTGGGAGCTGGCCTCGCCGGTTGCTCGGTGGAGGACTACGGCGGCGACGAGCCGGCGATCTACGACATCGCGCTCGCCACCGAGCGCGTCGCGGCGGCCGCCGAGATCGCGCACGGCGGCGGTGTGCACCTCGTCCTGACCGGACGCGCGGAGAACTTCATCCGCGGCAATCCGGATCTTGGCGACACGATCGAGCGGCTTCAGGCCTATCAGGAGGCCGGCGCCGACGTCCTGTACGCGCCGGGCCTGAGCACCGCCGAGGAGATCCGGATGGTCGTCTCGTCGGTCGACCTGCCCGTCAATGTGTTGGCTCGCGCCGGTGCGCCGACGGTCTCCGAGCTCGCTGAGCTTGGGGTGGCCCGGATCTCGGTTGGCGGACACTTCGCGTTCGCGGCGATCGCCGGACTGGTCGAGGCCGCCACCGAGCTGCGCGACCGCGGCACCTACGGGTTCGCGGAGGCCTCCCGGAACGGGGGCCGCGCCGCCCGCGAGGCGTTCGACTGAGTCCAGAGAGCTGAGCGGAGCGGAAGTGTCGCCTTTTGGCGCCGGGGGGTGGCTCTAAAACGCGACACTTCGATCAGCCGCGCTGTCGGACCCGGCTACGCCGCGGCGCGCAGGCTGCGAAGCGGGGGCCGCTGCACGGGGTCGCTGACGACCGAATGCGGCCCCTCGGCCCCCGGGGAGGTGAACGTCGTTGGCAGCGGCCCCGTCAGACGCCCGTCGCGAGCCAGCCGTGACGTCACCGCCTGCAGGACCGCGTAGGCCATCGGACCGAGGTCGCTCAGCGGCTGATGCGCGTTCTGGCGCACGTGCAGGTCGGCCTGCGCGATCGCGTCGAGGCCGAGCACCGTGTAGGCGTCGATCAGCAACGCGATGTCGACTCCGTAGCCGGTTACGAACGGCAGCCGCTCCAGCGCGTCGCGCCGGGCTGCGATCTCCCCGGCGAGGGGCTGCTGGACGGCCGACAGCTCGGGGTAGAACATGTTCAGCAGGGGCCGCGCGGTCAACTCGGTCACGCGGCCGCCGCCGTCGGGGAAAGTCGTCTCGCCGTGGCGCAACGGGCGGCGGTAGAACCCTTTGACGAACGAGATCGCCGGCGTGCACAGAAGCGGCCCGACCAGGCCGCGGACGTAGTGCGACCCAAACTCCTCGGAGTCGGCGTCGACAAAGCAGACGATCTCGCCCCGCAGCACCCGCAACGCGCGCCACATCGCATCGCCCTTACCGAGCACCGGACCGTGCTCGGGCCACAGCTTGTCCTGGTCGTGGACCTCGGCGCCGAGGCGGCGCGCGATCTC